>DUJX01000131.1:0-7112 GCA_013329575.1 Halobacteria archaeon
GAAGTGTTAAAGCGATTATAGAAGAATTAGATGCAAATATTATGACATGGAACAGGGCAATTTTATCTGATATTGATGCATCGATAAATACTGGCGTCGATCATGTATTGATCTCCATACCTGTTTCGGATATTCATATAAAAGAAAATATCAGGAAAGATCGTTCATGGGTTTTAAAGGCGATAGAAGAGACCATTTTATATGCAAAAGAACATGATTTATTCGTTTGTGTTGGTGCAGAAGACGCATCGAGAGCAGATCTTGATTTTCTTTTAAACTTTTCCCATGTTGTGAAAGATTGTGGAGCAGATAGATTGAGGTTAAGCGATACGGTCGGAATTCTTGGACCATTTCAAATATTCGATCTAGTTAAAAATGTGAAAAATGGGATAGATATTGAGTTAGAGGTGCACACACACAACGATTTTGGCATGGCAACCGCCAATGCAATCGTTGGTATAGAGGCAGGTGCGAATTACGTCGATACAACCGTTAATGGAATTGGAGAACGTGCTGGAAATGCCGCCTTGGAAGAGGTTGTTATGTCATTAAAGTATATTCTCGGAATTGATCTGGGGTTTAAAACTGAGTTGTTTCGTAATCTCTCCGATTACGTTTCAAATGCTTCATCACTCGCTATTTATCCCCATAAGGCAATCGTCGGCGAAAAGATATTCTCGCATGAATCAGGTATTCATGTGGATGGTGTAATAAAGAATCCATCAAACTATGAAGCATTCTCACCCGAAGAGGTCGGATTGAAAAGACAGCTTGTGATCGGCAAACATTCTGGCACACACGCCATTCATCATAAATTTGAAGAACTCGGTATTAATCTTGATAAAGACGATTGCAGAAAAATTATAAAAGAGATACAAAAGGTCGTGGTCGAGACGAAGGTTTCTCCATCCAACGATATGTTGATAAGGATAGCAGAAAAATTGAAATTAATAAAATAAGGGAATCTATGAGTGTTTTAGTAATCCAGCATGTTGAAGATGAAAGCCTTGGATATCTAGAAAACATACTTACTGATTTTGGAATAGACTTCGAGATTGTTAGAATGTTTGAGAGAGAATATATCCAAAATATTGATAAATTTGATGCCCTGATAGTCCTCGGCGGGCCTATGAACGTATATGAAGAGGCTCGTTATCCTTATTTAATTCGGTTAAATGATGTTATCTTTAAATTTGTCTGCGAAGATAAACTATACCTTGGTTTTTGCTTGGGTGCCCAACTTCTGGCAAAAGCACTTGATACGCCGGTCAGAAAGAGTAAGAAAAGAGAGATCGGAAACTTTGAAGTAAATTTGACAAAAGGTGGAAGAGAAGACCGACTATTTTCCGGGTTTGATGAGGCATTTCCAGTATTCCAGTGGCATGAAGATACCTTTGATATACCAAAAGGAGCAATTAAACTGGCAGAATCCAAACTTTGTTCCAATCAAGCATTCAGATTTAAAAATGCATATGGAGTTCAATTTCACCTTGAGGTAACACCAGAGATGTTAAAGAGATGGATAGAAGATTATAAAAATGATCTCATCGAGGAGGGAATAGGTTCTTCGAAGATGATGAGCGAGTTTTTGGAGCGGGTAGAGGTTTATAAAGAATTATTACAGCTGCTGTTCTCTAACTTCTTCTCGATTAAAATAGAGTAAAATGAATGAAAAGAGATAAAATATGGACATAAAAGCATTTTTAATCGATATGGACGGCGTGCTTTACGTTGGAGAAAGACTGATACTGGATGAGTCACGATGGATTGGTCATGGGAGCTTGGCCTTTTGTTGATGCAATCGAGTTTTCAACGGGTAAACGTGCGACAGTTACGGGAAAACCCTCAGAAGAATTTTTCAGGCATGCGCTCATGTATTTGGGAGTGAGGGCAGATGAATGTGCAATAATTGGAGATGATCTATTCAGTGACGTCGTAGTCGGAAAAAATCTTGGAATTAAAGGAATATTGGTTAAAACTGGAAATTATAGGGATGATTTATTGAAAAAGTCCGATATCAAACCAGATATAGTTTTGAACTCGATATCTCAATTGGGGGAATATATATGACCTCTTTTACCAATCGGTCATAACTTTTATGAGATCTTCTTGATTATATCTTAAAAAGACAACAAATGGTACTTGAACATGTAATGCATACTGGATTCGGCAAAACAAAGTGTGTGAACTCTGGAAAATATCGTAACCGATAGTTATAGAAAAACAAGGATAGAAAATACGCCCCGGAGGATCAGCCATTGGTTCAAATCTCTACCGAGGCTTTGGTACCATTTATCTACCTCTCTGTGGTAACATCGGGGTAATGGTGGGAGTGGTGATCATTTTGAGTTGTCCTGCATTGTATTTTTGAATTGCCTCTCGCACGGTCTCGCCGCTTCCGGAAAACACCTTAATTCCATTATTCGAAAGTAGATAAAAAGCATTTTGGCCAATGTTCCCTGTGATCACAGCTTGAACTCCTTCTCCTGCAATCATTTGGGCAGCTGAAAAACCCGTGCCTCTTGTATCCGTGGCATAGGGGTTCTGAAGTGCCTTAAATTGCATGGTCTCTGAATCGACGATGATGAAGTATGGGCATCTCGCAAATCTATAATCTACCATGCTGTCAAGACCTGGACCGGTTGCCGATACTGCTATCTTTATACCCGTCGTCTTTGCATTGCTATTAAGAACGATATCATTGCACGGGTATCCTAAAACAATATCACCAAAACCGATAGCCATCATAAGAAAGACTATTCCTAAAGAGATAAATTTTAACTTATTTGGCATATTTATCATCTCCTTTGTTCATATTTATTATTTATATTTTTATTATATATATTTATCTAATTAATAAGTCAAACATTTTTAATATAGTTATATAATTATATCATTAGAGAANNATATCCGAAAATTCATAAAAATTATGCAAAAATAGAATAAAGATAAATGTTAAATCTTATTTATGGATAAATTCTTAACTTTCTTTGCTGACCGAATCTATTTCTATATATCTTTCTATATAGCCTTTTGTTGGTCACATTACTATAAATCCCGTGCGATCTTTTTTACAGTAGAATACTCTTAAAACATCTCCAATAATGAGATCTTTTTCAGTATACAATCACTCTATCAACGGATACGAACCATCCTCGTCATGGTCTTCTTTACCGACTAACGGCGGATTAAATACACAGATTAACCTTAAATCTTCATCAGTAGCACGTAGATAATGCTTATCGTGATTATTTAATGCGTACATGACGCCATCATACAAAGGATAAATCGTGTTATTCTCGATATCTTCAATCTCTCCAACCCCACCAACACAATATACTGCTTCTAAATGGTTTTTATACCAGATAAACGTCTCTGTTCCTGCAAAGATTATAGTCTCGTTAAAAGAAAAACCCATTCCATCCTCTTTAAGCAAAAATCTTCTGGATACCCAGGTTCCTTTCTCTGCATATACCTCTCTATCCGTTCCTTTTATATCCTCAACCTTTCTAACTATCATTTTGCCCCTCGTTGATCTTTTTTTCTCTCTCATCCAATATCTCATTGATTGATTCGTCTATTATGTCCAGTCCTCTCATCAACAGATCGTTATCTATTACGAGAGGCGGTAAAAACTTTAGTACCTCATCATTTGGTCCGGCCAGCTCGATTATAAGACCTTTTTCGAAGGCTTTTTTGGACACCATCGATGCAAAATTCTTATCTTTGCATTCTAATCCGTATATCATCCCTCTACCTCGTGCGGCTAACTCTATCTGAGGATATTTCTCTACGATCTTGACAAGTCGCTCATGTAATATCTTTGATCTATTATCAATTGCTAACGTCAGGTCTTCTGTCGTCCAATAACAATCTAACGCCTTGGTGGATGCAACAAACGCCAAATTATTGCCTCTAAACGTTCCTGTATGTTCGCCAGGTTTCCATTGATCCAATTCAGGTCTTAATAACACAAAAGCCAGAGGTAACCCGCAACCTATCGCTTTAGACACCGTTATTATGTCGGGATATATCTTTGCGTCCTCGAAACTGAAAAATTTTCCCGTTCTACCGTTACCCACCTGGATGTCGTCAACGATCAATAAGATATCAAACTCATGACACAAATCCTCTAATTCTTTTAGCCATTCAAAAGATGCAACATTTACGCCCCCTTCTGCCTGTACTGTCTCAACTATAACTGCAGCAGGCAGGTCTAACCCACTGCTCGGATCTTTTAAAAATTTTCTAAAATAGTCTATTGTGTTTATATTCTCGCCAAAATATTTATCATAAGGCATGAAAGAGACGTTACACCTGCTTATGTATGCCTCGTCTCTGTAAAAAGCATTTCCTGTTACGGCTAAAGAACCCATGGTCAGGCCATGAAAACCGTTGGTGAATGCTACTATATTAGACCGCCGTTTTACCATACGCGCGATCTTTAATGCAGTCTCTACCGCGTTTGTACCGGTAGGACCTGTAAACTGGATCTTGTAATCCATGTTTCTGGGAGCCAGAATAGTATCAACAAATTTTAATATAAACTCTTTTTTTGCTGTTGTTGCCAGGTCTAATCCGTGTGCGATACCATCTGATTTTATATAATCGACCAATGCGTTATTTATTATATCGTTGTTATGCCCATAATTTAAAGTGCCTGCACCGGCAAAAAAATCGATGTATTCTTTATCCTGTTCGTCATACAATAAAGAACCTTTTGCCCTCTTGAATATTGTAGGGAACGATCTTATATATCCTCTCACTTCTGATTCATAATCTCTAAAAACCCTCATATCTATCTCATCCCTTTTTTATTGGACCGATTCGGTATAATACCTCTTCCTCATGGTTCAAAGGTGCAAAATCCTCCTTTTTAAAATAATCCTTACAAGAAAATTCACATTGGAAGAAGGTTGCCAAACTTTTAAAAAAGATGTTCGAATCGATATTACTCGGTGTTACTGTTGCTTCTATGAACCAAATATCATTATTCTCTTCCCTGTTCATTATATGATACACCATCTTCTTTGCTAAACCTTTGCCTCGCATACTCTTATCGGTGCATACCTGCCAAATAAACAGCGTATCCATCCTGCAGGGTATCCTATAACCAGCGATAAACCCTAAAACCCGATCATCGATATCTGCTGCAACCACGGATGTGTCTCTAAAATGTGTCGTAATGAGCAGATATGCATAGTATGTATTGAGTTCCAAGGGCGGCGAATTTTTTACTTGGATATATATCGGACAAGCATCTTTTTTTTCAGGTTTCCTAAAGTGAAACGAATTTTCTGATATACTCATCTAAGAACCTTATTTTATGCCTATTATCCGAAAATAAGTCATTATATTTAAAGATTTTTATAAAAGTTAATAATTTTATACGTTGCTAAACATAGAACACCTCGGTTATATCGTTTTATTTTTTTATAAAAGTGTACATATATAGTCTGCTGCATATCCGGCATAGATAAACGAGATATCTAATCTGTATCCGGCTCGTATTCTTTATTTTAACTCTTATCACTACTTTCTAATAATCCTTACATCGGGTAGCGCGTTATTCATTCCTCTCAACCACTCGTTATATCGACGATTTCCGACATTAACATCGAATAGAACTATTATCGTTCCGCCATGAAAGTATTGCGGATATATTAAACACTTATTTGCAATGCTGTTTAAATCTTGGCTTGTAGTCGGACCTTTTACCTCTATTGCAACATCGTCGATGACGATATCTGGTCGTGCCCCACCTCTCTGCTCTTCTATCCTTGTAGATGGAAAACTCTTCTTTAGCCATGCATATAGACTAAGATGATAGCTCTCCTCACGATTTAACTTTTTTTTTGGTAGATTAAATTGTTTAATCTCGTCGATGATCCTATCAAGCAGTCTTTTCCCGTCTGGTTTTATGTTCTCGAGCATGCTACTAATCCCATCGCCCGTGTTTTTATCTATCCGTAAGATACCCCCTGGTTTAGGAAGGACTGCATTTATATAATCGAAAGGAATTGCGTCTGATTTCCACTTGTCTGGTGAAACAAAATGTTTTACATTAAATTTAAAATAACGCTTAAGATCAAAGATAAAACTTTCAAAATGGCGTTCTAAGATCAGCCCGTCACCTATTATCCTATTAATCGGTGAAGAGACACAGATAAAAAAACGATCCATCTCTAAGATTTCCTCTGGATTATCTTTAACCACCCGATCTATTGAAAATCTTCTCTCGTCCAAATAGACCACCCACTTCTCGGCGGGGAAGACTATCAACCAATCGCAGGGCACGGTCCATGATCTCCTTTAAAATCCATCATCCCAATCTGATCTTGATCTGTGTCTGAACTAATTTTAAGCTAATTACTCAATTCTTCAAATCTCTCTCTCAATTCGTCGCCGCTCATCGTCTCCTTATCGATCAGTTCTTTTGTTAACTCGATCAATGGTTTTTCGCTCTTTTTCAACAAGTTTTTTACGTTTATATAATTTTTATTTATTATCTCATACACCTCGTCATCGATTATCCTCGCAGTCTCCTCACTATACTGTCTTTCTGACAGATTATATAGAGGTGCCGTCTTGTCGATGTAAGACTTATCTATATCCCCAAACGTCAGCGGTCCTAATTTTTCGCTCATTCCGAATGTACATACCATATGCCGGGCAAGCTGTGTTGCTTGGTATAAATCATTCTGTGCACCGGTCGATATCTCTCCGTAGATTACATCTTCAGACGCTCTACCACCGAGTAAAACCTTTATCTTCGTCTCGATCTCTTCTTTTGTAAAGAGATACTTGTCCTGTAACGGCAGCTGAAGCGTCATTCCAAGCGCTGCGCTTCCTCGTGGTATTATCGATACTTTATAAACCTTATCTGCATTTGGTAGCAACAATGCAATAATTGCAGGCCCCATTTCATGATATGCGACTCTCTCTTTCTCTTTATCCGTAAGAACTCTACTCTTACGCTCCAATCCGGTCATTACCCGTTCTATCGCCTCTTCTAAATCTGCCATCTCGACCATCTCCTTACCATGTCTGGCAGCCAGTAATGCACCCTCATTTATCACGTTTGCCAATTCTGCACCGGCAAACCCTGGAGT
>DUJX01000131.1:7174-8795 GCA_013329575.1 Halobacteria archaeon
GGTCTTAAAAGTGCTGGATCTAATATATCGGGTCGGTTTGTTGCTGCCATGATTATCACACCTTTTGACGAATCAAATCCGTCCATCTCTGCTAACAGCTGATTCAACGTTTGTTCTTGCTCATCATGACGTATTGCGGTCAATCCTCCTCGTCTTTTTCCGATCGTATCTATCTCATCTATGAATATGATACATGGGGCATTCTTTTTGGCCTGTTCGAAGAGGTCTCTTACCCGTGCAGCACCAACGCCTACAAACATCTCTACAAACTCGCCCCCGCTTATGCTGTAAAATGGTACTCCTGCCTCTCCTGCAGTGGCACGTGCTAGTAATGTCTTACCTGTTCCAGGAGGACCAACCAGTAGTATACCTTTTGGAAGTTTTCCACCGAGTCGCTGGTATTTACTAGGGTCTTTAAGAAAATCTACTATCTCCATTAGTTCCGCCTTTGCCTCATCAACACCGGCTACGCAGCTAAAATTAACCTTGACAGATCCTTTGTCGTATATTCTTGCCTTGCTTCGTCCGAAATTTAGATACTCTTGCCGTCCCATTCGACTGATAATCAAGTACCAGATGAATATAAAGAATATTACCGGTAATACCCAACTTAGAAGGGCTGTCAAGAACCTATTCGGTACGTATCCCGTAATCTTAGCACCTTGTTCAGCCAATCTCCGAATCAGTTCTGTATCATCTATACCGGGTATTCTATCGGTTGTAACCCATTTGTTACTATCCTTATACTGCCAAACAATCTCTGTATCGCTTATCCTTGCCATGCCTATATTTTGTTCATTTAATGCATCTATAAAATCAGTGTATGCCACTTTTTGAGGCATGGATGGTATTACTAAAAGATACTGAATGCAAAACAAGAATAAAATCGCTATGATTATATAGACTATTGATATTCGTCTTTTATCATCTTTTTTATTTGGCATTTAGATTTATTCCTCCCGATTTACGTTATACTATAAAAAGAGATCTTTATCTATCTGTTTAACCGTTATCTATCTATTTAAAAATCTTGGTATAAACGAAAAAACATAATTCTTATCATCTTTTTCCTATTAATCATAACCTTTACCGATATTTAAACATAACTTTACTTCACTACAGAATAAACTTTTTGTATTAATCAATCTCAAAATTATTTTTAAAAATAAAATATGATTTTTTATTATACCTTTTATTCAAAAGATCGTTATTAAAAGTTTCCTTGCCTTTCTTCTTTGCTTTCTACTTCTACTTCTTATATCATTGCAAATATACTATAGACACTTATACCTTGCAATATATCAATCATAAATCTTATCTTTATTTATCTTTATCATGGATTTTTTTGATGAGTTAGTTAATCTAAGTTAACTAATCATTGATAATTGCTATGGTGTTAAAAATAATAAACACGGTAAAAATCCTTTAAATCTTATTTTTTTTATATTCCATATTTTATTGAGTTTTTGCTTTGTACATTAATCAAAACCTATAACATTTTTTAAAGAAAGTAGTTTTTAATTTTTGCAATGATCAATCCAAAAATAGATGCATACGGTGAGATATCAACCTTTAATAGAATAGGTTTAGAAAACCCGATAGATATTTGTTCAATTATTTT
>DUJX01000046.1 GCA_013329575.1 Halobacteria archaeon
ATCTCGATGGGAAAATTCCTGCCCAGCCCGACGGAGGTCTAAAATGTTTTGGTCATCCTATCGGTGCGTCCGGCTTGAGGATGGTCTATGAGATGTACAAACAGCTTCAAGGAAAGGCTGGAAAAAGACAGATTCCAAATCCCCAAATCGGGCTAACACACAACTTGGGAGGGTTCCCTTTCTATAGCATCGTTGCCGTATCTATTGTTGGACTTTAATTGATCTTAAAAAGGGGTTCTTGTTCGTCTTTAAGATAAAAATCTTTTTTATGCCCCTCTTTTTTATTTTATCACATTATCTTAAGAATCGATCGATATAAGAGCCCTTCCCCAAAATTTTCATCTAAAAGTCTATCACGATAAGACGATACGTCTACCTGTCTGTCCATCAATCTTTTAAAAATTCCGGCGTTGGTTATATCATTTAATAGTATAAACCCGACGATCCGTCCATTTTTTAAAAAAATTTTTTTGATAAATCCCTTACCCTTCTTATAGACCACGGAACTACCGTCTTTACTGTCAACATCTCCGGCTGTGATCAACGGGATACCTATATGTTTTATACTGTTTATCCTATCTGCCCCTTCATATCTGATATTCATCCCGAGAAGATTGTATGCAGTTATTACTCCCTGATTTACAGCATTATAAAATGATGGGTAGACGACTCTCTGTCGTGTAATCCTATTGATGGTCTCAGCTATGTCACCACAGGCATAAATCTGACTATAATTTGTCCTCATAAATTCATCCACGACCACGCCGTCATTCACTTTTATACCTGATCCTGATAAAAATTCTACGTTAGGTCTTATGCCCGTCGCGGCTATCATCAGATCGGCAGTTAAAATTTTTCCTGATCTTACTCTTACAGATCGTACATCCGGATCGCCCATAAACTCTACCGTATCCGCATCGGACCCTTTTAATACGTCTATTCCTTTATTTTCCATGATATGCATCAGGACACCTGCCGCCTCTTCATCGAGCATTCCTCGCATATATCTCGATCTTACCAGTTGTGTAACTTTTACTCCAAGCTCCTTTAACAGAACGGCTATCTCTATTCCTATGAAACCTGCACCTATAACTAAAGCAGATTTTGCTTCTCGCTCTCTTACTTTTTCCATAATCTCTTCTGCAGCTGATAAAGATTTAAAATTGTATAATCCTTCCTTTTCCATTCCTTTTATGGATGCAGATAACCTACTACCGGTAGCTAATACCAGATTATCAAAATAGATCTCTTCACCATCCAACAATACTACTCTGCAGGATTCTGGGTCTACTTCCACTACCCGCTTGCTTTTTCCACTTAGGTACTTTGCGTTCAAATAGTTATCAATGAAGTTAGACCCTTTCCATAGATGAAATGCCTTACCTGTCAAGAAATATTCTGTCATTGCTGGGGGGGAATACGGAGGATAAGGCTCGTCCGAGATTATTATAACCTCGCTCGTCTTGTCAAATTTTCTTAAAGTCTCTGCAACGGTGATCCCTGCCGGTCCTGCACCCAATATGACAATTCTTTTCATCATTACCCAATCTCTCTGTATGATAAGCCTAACAACATCCTCTTATCCTCGATCTTTTTCTGAATAAGACGAGCAGCCTTATCAGGGGAAGGTTCAACAGAAAAAGTAGCCTTTACCAGATCTTTCAAACCGTTGGTCAAGACATCTACAACTTTTTGGCTGCCAAATATTGCAGGAGGTATACCCAAGACTACATCTACTCCCGATGCTACAAAATAGGTTGCTATCGAGACAGCTTTTTGCGAATACCATTCGGGTGCCGTTCCTACTACGGGAAGATCGCTGATATCTACGCCTAAATTGTTTGCAATGGCAGAGACCAATACCAAAAGTCTGCTGTTATCGACGCACGAACCGACGTGTAGGACAGGAGGTATCTTCAATGATTCGCATACCTCTTTTAAACCTTTGCCGGCATACTTTACGGCGTCCATGTTCATATAACCAATCTTACCATTTGCTACTGCGGCGCAGCCTGTAACTAAAACGAGTATATCATTCTCTATCAGGCATTTAGTGATATAGGTATGCCCGTAGTCATGTTTTATCTTTGGATTATTACAGCCAACATCAGCGGCAACTCCTCTTATCTTCCCTATCTTTATAGCATCGACCAGCGGGTCTAAAGAACCGCCTAACAACTCCAATATAGACTCTACAGAGAACCCTGCCATCATTTCTACTGGCTTATCGGGTATGTCTACCTTACCGGGTATTCTATTTTCAAAATTTTCTACTGCAAGACGTACGATCTTCTTTCCTATCTCGATTCCTCTGCTCTTATCGAAAGATATATGTTCTGCCCCTTCAAACTTTGCTTTATCGAATGTAGAGATGATCTTAGTATGAAAACACTTTGCAACATCCACGACAGAAGGCATTATACATTGATAATCGACGATCATAGCGTCTAACACGCCGCTCATGATAACAAGTTCTTGCATAAGATGGTTGCCTACCATAGGAACTCCTTTGCGCATTAGAAGTTCGTTTCCGGTACAGCATATACCAACGAGGTTTATCCCTTTGGCACCTTTCTCTTTTGCAATTTTTATAAGTTCTGGATCTTCCGCGGCTTGGACTATGACATCGGATAATATCGGATTATGTCCATGAAGCGCGATATTAACCTCGTTCTCTTTTAAAACCCCGATATTTACAGAAGATACCAACGGTTCAGGTCTGCCAAAGAGTATATCGGATAACTCGGTGGCTATCATCGATCCGCCCCATCCATCAGAGAGACTGGTACGCAGAGAATGAAGCAAGAGGTTAAGATAATCGTTATCAACACCCATATGTATCCGATGTAGAGATTCAACATTCTCTCGATCTATGCCTCGTGGTACTATATTCAATCTTTCCCATATCTCTTGCCGTTTTTTTGGAGATCTATCAAGCAAAGTTAACCTTTTCTGCTTTGTTCCAAACTCTTCCATAAGTTTAGCGCCTAATTCTCTGGCTATATCTCCATCATTTCTATCATTCACATTAATACCAAATTCAATAGCCAGTTTTTTGAGTTTTTCAACATCTTTAATCATGTACCCGCTTGTTTTTTCATTGCTTGTCTCATAGAACGTCTCTAAGATATCTCTGCCATGATCGGAGTGTGCTGCTGCTCCTGCCGAGATGGTCAACAAAAGATTTCGTGCAACTATGGTATCCCTGCTTGCGCCACAGACTCCTTTCTGTGGTCCGTCTCCAAAAGGGTCTATCCTGCAGGGACCCATGGCACAGTTCCTACAGCTTAGTCCCAACTCACAATAGCCGCAATGAGGTTCTTGAGACTTTAATCTGTTCCATACGGTCTCTATTCCTTCTTTTTCTGAAATACTTATAAAATGTTCTGCATCTTTATGAATGCTCTTCTCATTCATCTTCTACCACCATTGTTCTATATAATTTTTCTTTTAATTCTTGTAACATGTTGTAACAATTTTTTTCTTGTAAAACATCAATTTTTTTACCCTCTTTTTGAACTAAAAAGACTTTTTTTGCAAAATTTAATCCTTTCTCTTTTAAAATTTTATTTAAATCGTCAAATAATATAGCTCCGGTCTTACATGTCTCTACACAGGCTGGTATGTTCCCTTTCTTAATTCTATCGATACATCCATCACACTTTGTAGCCACATACCTTTCAACAATATCCGGCGATTCTCTATACCGAATAACGTAAAATGGGCAGACCATGGCACACATCCTGCATCCTATACATCTTGTTGGATCCACCAAAATGATGGACGAATCTTTATATATTGCACCGGTAGGACAGATCATAAGGCATGGTGCAGGATCACAATGCCGGCATTTATTAGGAAAAGAAAAACATGAATGATCTCCGGGTAAGACAAAGATGCGCGGTGCAGATTTTGGAGTCTCAAAGACAGACGAATAGATATTTTTGCTTTTTGAATGTTCTACAGAGCATGCTATCTCGCATTGTTTACATCCTATACATCTATCAGGAATTATTATAACACTTTTCATATAATTTATCTTTATTATTTAATTATATAAATATATTTTAGATAGACGCATAGCAAGTTCACTCAAATATACTAAAAAAGTTGAATAATAAAAAGTCCAGAAGGTCAATCTTTCGGCCAGAGTTTCCAAAACGGTTTATATTTCTTCCAAAGTCCGAGAGCTGGCCAGACCGACCAGATTATTATGCACATCACGACCAATATGATGAAGTATAAGACTCCTGTCCATAACGAGAACGGGTTTATATATATTATAAAACCGCCTAGTAAAGCAATGACAAACTGGACGATAAGCGCCAAAGGCATTCCCATAGTATAATTAAACGGTGCAGGAGACCTAAAATCTGGATCTACAACTCTCATAAGTACCAATCCTGTCATAGCAGTACCGGTATGTGTGCCATAATTCATCATCAACCTTTCAAAATAATAATCGGTAAATATCCGTTTGTGAAGCCAGACGCTTAGAAAAAGGGTAAAAAATCCGCCCAAAATGGCTATCGTCATGAACGGGGTGAAATACATCCAGACTATCGGTATGGATATTGCAGATATTGCGATTACTATTATAAAATCTGTTAATACTCCCTGTATTCTGTTCTGGGTTTGAGAATCTATTAAATAAGTCTTACCGGTTTTTTCTAAGATTACACGAAAGAGGATGCCTGTCATCGTGCAGATCATGTATAAAAAACCATTCAGATAGATTGATACGTTTTCAGGCAGAAAGATTATCAATAAAACGTATATTAAGAATGATATTGCGTAAACAGTAAATACCAATGCAATCTGAAGAGAGAGAGTATCTATCGCCTCAGGCGACGATACAAATCTTCCCGCTGTTTTTCTATCTTTATCGTCTTTTATGATGCCGGTCCGGACATAATCCGGTAGATCATCCAGAGAATGTTCTTCTACCGTTAACCGGTTCTTCATACCCCAGATCAAGAGCGGTACTCCGCCCAAAAATGCAAAAAAATAACCAAAAGAACCGAACGCTAAACCTATCTCGCCGCCGCCCATAAACAAACCGAGGTTTTCATAGACGTTGCCTATTGCAAGAGCCTGTCCAGGTCCTGTGCCATATCCAAACATAAAGAGAGCTCCTATTAACGGGGAGAGCTTAAAACCCAAGACTATGAATATAAGAGCCAGTCCTACACCGAAAGCCGCCTGCATCGCCTGTGTAAAACTGATACATAGCCCCGTGGATATGCCCCTATGCCTAAACTCTTTCCATGATATCTCAACCGCACTTAAAGGAATAGAACAGAAGCATAGGTTTAGAAGATGGTATGGGTAGGATACCATGTTTTCAGAGAACGGTATATATACAAGACCATTTGTTAATCGTCCTAAAACATTATTACTCAAGAGTAAGCCTATGGTACCAGCTAGTATCGCATTAGGTATAAGCCATCTCTGAAATAACTTTATTTTGGATCTTAATATCGTACCTATTATAAGCAGCAATGATACGAAGATAAAATCCCACAAGACGATGTGCCAACCTACGCTGGAAACACCGACCTCTAATGCTTTGATAATCGTCTCCATAAGTAAAATCTACTGTCCTAAACCGCATTTGTAAATTTTTAAGATACTATTTCTGGATACTTTTTTTTTAAATCTTTTTGATGGATATGTTGTAGTATTCTGGCGGAATGGCAAGCAATCCGGTACTTGTCTTGATCACCCGTACTCTGTTATCCTTGATCTTATCTATAAAATACGGTTTTAGTATCTTCACACTTTTATTTGCGTACGGATCCACCACTTCTATTATCTTATCACCTATCGATAACAAATCTGTATCTACAGCCTTTTTTATGTTGCCAAATATCTTTATACTATCGATATTACTCTTCTTCCCCTCTAATAAAACCGTCTTTCCGCTTTTTAAGTCTATTCCTTCTATGTCTTTTGCTACTTTTATAATTTGTATAAATCTTTCCTTGAAAGAGATCACATCACCCGGCGATATTTTAAAAAGCCTTAAAGAGTAAGTCACTCTATACAAATTCTTGCCGTCTTTTACGCCTACTAGTTTTGAAGACCGCTGTATCTCTCCTCCATATTTTAACTTGATCGCCTTGCATATCTGCTTAGATACGGTTTTAGACCCGAGATAAAAATCAATACCTTCATCCAACTCGTCTATTTTTGTTATAAACGATCTTTTATCCCCATCTTCATATCTTCTGGTAACGTAATCATTGACAATTTTTTTTACATCCGTCTGCTCTTTATTATTTAAACCCCGATCATCCGCTCTAATCTGAAGAATAGACTCGTAGTACCCACCCGAGATCCTGCTACAACTATCACATACGGTGTATTTTATATGTACGATAGAACTAAACGTTTTTTCTATAATCTTTCCTTTTAGATCTCCATGTAGTATACCATTGACCCGTATCCTGTTAGAATCCATTCTTTCGGCCATCAGATCTATATCTTGCTCATCTAACTCGTTAGAAGTTTTAATCCGTGATGAAACGTATCTTAAAACGGCATCTTCTTCATCTACAGAATTCTTCCATTCTGCATCGTAAAAAGCGCCACACCTTTTACAGACGACTATCTCGTCATTCTCACGGCATTCTATAAGATCTACATTTTTTATAAAACAATCTATACATACCCCACCGATCGTATCGTCTATACTGACATTTTTACCACATGCAGGACAGAAATTTTGCTTAATATTCGGCATATCGCATCTTTTTTTTGAGGATTTTCGGTTTATTAAAAATCTAAATTTTTAAAGCAAAGCATCGCTCATGTCATCCTTAAGGGAGGACTCTGCTTATTCTAATGTTGTTATGATATATTAAATAATACTAATACCTGATGATGCCTCTACTCTCTAGCCAAAAGGATAGCCTTATACCTAAAATAGAGACCAATAAACATCCGATTATTGAGAGAACTAGAACTTTCAGTGCTGTTGGCTCGGTATAACTCCCATAATTTTCATCTAGTAATATGATGTACCTGCTCATGCCCCATAATATTATTCCTATAGCCAGAGCAAAAAAAGGAAATACTAATTTTCTTCCAAATTTACCCTCTTTAAAGTAATAATCCAGTATGCTTCCTATAATAAAAGAGATTGCACCAACAACGAACCACCATATTGAAGAATTGATGAACATCATTATGATAAACAGAGTACTACCAGAAATATCGATCGTTGATATTACTCCTTGAATCAATCCTATTATAAATAGGATAATGCCTAAAATATAAATTACAAAGGATGCCCTACCCTCGAGGAGAGAGTCGCTTATAGATCTCCCGAACGATTCAAAGTATACACCCCAGCCGTAACTTATTGAGATAATATAAATCGCCAATACGCAGATTACGCCGCCAAAAGCCAGTTCTTGTCGTCCAACAAATAAAGATATGCCATAGACAAGAAGAATCAAACCGATTGGAACAAAAACTCTCTTAGTGACTTTTGGATCTCTAAAAAGTTTTTTTAAGATGTAATACGCACTCTCAATATTTTTAGTCTGTCGTACAATGACCCGTTGTATATAGTCTACCTTTACTCTCGACTCGATTATAGGAAGGATGAACTCATCTTCTGCACCATCCGAGACGAGTATAACACTCTCTATATTGTATTTTTGTATTATTCTATCTACTTGGCTCTTTATCTTCTCATCGGATCTATACCCAACGTTCTGATCGCCTGCTATCGTAACCAATATTACGTCCTTCCCATCGGCTACCAGATCATCATATATCTTGATAGCCCCATATAGCGCATTTAAATCAGACTCTTCAGGATCTGCAAGGCCTAACCGCTCTGCAAGTATCAGGTTGTCCTCTCTTCCGATTACAGGCGTCTTGATCCCAGTCTTGATACCTATGTCGTCATCACGATCCACACATAAAATCGCAACGCTCATTATCTTTTATAATCAATTAGTCATAATAATTTCTCTGAAATAATAAGATATCTTCGGTTGTAATCTTCTCGCCTCGTTTGAAATTTTCAAACACGCTTTCTGCAATTTTATTAGCTCTCTGTTCTCCTCGTTCTTTCTTAGAATACGTTTTCTTTTTATTTAGAGAGTTTATTATCTCATCAAGATCTTTTAAATCTTTCTCGGTTGCTATATATTTATGATGATAATAATCAGCCTTCTTTTGCGCATCGACAAAGGCATCGTGTAACTGGTCAGCCTCTTTTCGTACAACCTCTGCCTCTTTGAGGGATGCGATCATCTCTTTATGAAGATCCTGTGCTTTGCTTATATTTTCAGACAAAATTTTGTTATATTGATCCAACTCTTTCCTAATGTTTTTATAATTGTTTAATAGCGATTTTAGTTCTTCGTTCTCTTCTATCTCTCTCTTTCTTTGTGAATACTCGTTCTCTAATTCGCTTATTCTCTTTACCAGACCTCGTTCTTTCTCAATCGTCATGACCCTTGTCTGCTGCTCAAATTTTAGCCGATCTATCTCTGTCTTAATCTGGTTGATATCTTTTCCATCAGGATTGTCTACGTCTTTAAGTTTATCAACTTTTTTTGAAACAACGCTCAACTCTGCTAACAGCTCATTCTTCTTATCTTTATACGTCTTTACTTCTTTGTTAGCCTTATCCCTTTCTTCTCTCAAATCTTTTGCTTTTTTTAACAGGTCTACTCGTTTTTTGTTCAATTCATCCCGATTTTCAGCGTATGTCCTTTTTTCGGTATTATATCCATCTCGTTTTCGTTTAAAAGTTTCTAACTCAATCTCAAGTGCTTTTTTACGTTGAATTAGATTATCTACTACTTTTTGCTGTTCTTTCTCTAAGAAAGGAATAATTTTAGTTAGATTTTTATCTCGTATTATTATATCGGCTACTTTGTTCAAAGCCGGCACAGCATTGAATGCTATTGATAAACCAGCTATCTTAAATAACTCTATATCGTTTGCCCCGTCTCCAACAACTATACACTCTTCCGGAGATATCCCCTCATTCTCACAGAGCTTTTCTAATATTCTATCTTTAAACTCTCCTATAATAGGCTGTCTTAACNNATTACAACACCATCTTTCATTATCAAATCGTTAGATACGACATAATCTGCACCTAATAATCTTCCAAAATAGTCCGCAGCAATCTTAAAGCTACCTGTTATGATAGCTACCTTGTAACCTACTTTTTTAGCCTCTTGTATAAGTTCTTTTGCACCAGGCATCAACGGAATGTTTTTGACGGCTTTGATGAGATCTTCTTCTTTCAGACCTTTCAACATCTCTACTCTCTTCTTAAGAGATATCTCATAATCAGTATCCCCTTCCATCGCCTCTTTTGTCATGTCTGCAACATTTTTTTCTTTATTAGCCATTTTGGCAAGTTCGTTTATAATCTCGCCATCTACTAAAGTACTGTCTAAATCAAATACGATCATTCGCAACTGATGACCGCCCCCATTTTTATTTTTAACATCATCTTAACTAATATCATAGCAAACTCACAATAACTCTTCTTTATATTAGTTTAAAAAGATCAAAACTATAAGCATTATCTTTACCAAAATCGAAACAATAAAAGACATTTTGATATCTTCTCTTCATCTCTGTTACATCATCTTTAAGAATAGAAGGTTTTTCTCCTACTAACAACACCCGTTCTATAAACTCAGCCACATCTTTCATCTCTTTCTCTCTCATACCAAGACGAGTAAGCTCCTGTACACCAATCCTTATACCTGATACATTATCTGCGTTAGAATCGACATCTTTTGGAAGCAAATTGGCATTCACAACAATACCAGCATCTTCAAGCTTTGTAGCCGCATCCTTCCCGCTAGATATAGAAGAAATATCTATAACGATCTGGTGAGATTCGGTAAAGCCATACTTTTTGCATAACACGTTGAATCCACGGTTATATAAATCTTTCGCAAGATACTTTGCATTCTTGACAACCTGCTCAGCGTATTCCTTACCAAATTTGATCATCTCTGCTGTTGTTATACCCAACGCAGCCAGATGATGAAGATGATGATTACTTACGGTACCTGGAAAGACGGCTAAATCAATCTCTTTGGCATATTCTTTCTTACAAAAAATTATTCCGCCTTGAGGGCCAGGAAAAGTCTTATGCGTAGATGCAGTCATGATATCTGCCCCTTCTCTTAGGGGATCTTGAAATTTTCCTCCGGCGATCAGGCCTAGTACGTGTGCAGCATCGTAAACAATATCTGCACCAACCTCTTTGGCAGCATCCACAGCCTCTTTGACTGGATGAGGAAATAAAAATAGGCTTGCTCCAAAGAGTACTATTCTCGGTTTTATCTCTAAGATCGTATCTACCATTCTTTCTGGATCTATGTTCATCCTCTCATTATCAAACGGATGGCTATACACCTTTAATCCTCTTAAACCCGCAGCTGAATATTTTACATGGCTGATATGTCCACCATCGGATACTTTCAGAGAAAGAATCGTATCTCCTGGCTTTGATAAGGCAAAGAAAGTAGCTATGTTTGCATTTACTCCTGATATTGGCTGAACATTCACATGTTCCGCTTTAAAAAGTTCTTTACTAAGTTCTATCGTTTTTAGTTCTATCTCATCTATATATTTGCAGCCTTGATAAAACCTATGCCCGACCTTGCCTTCTGCATACCTGTGGGATAAATCAGTAATGAGCATGGATCGCGCAAGCGGACTGGTAATGTTCTCGCTCGCAATCATCGGAAGGACATCCCGCCAGTATGCTTGATGAGAGTTTACCGCATCTAATATATCTTGAACATTTTTATCAAAGATCTTAATCCACCTACTAAAGGAGATACAATAACTAAATTTAAACTTTATCATTAATG
>DUJX01000156.1 GCA_013329575.1 Halobacteria archaeon
AACGAGTCCAATCCGATCTTTTTTATATTTCCTTCAGCATCCACCCGTTCTACTGTCAAAGGAAATTTTTCTTTCTCTCCTCCCCCTCCGGCTAACTTCATCGCTTCTGGAGCTATCTCGAGCACATCCATCGGATTTATGCAGGCCTCAGGTGGAAGAACCCCTCTCTCGGTTATTTTTCCCTGAGCCATAAGGATGGTGCCTATCGCAGCCGGTATCCCGGTTCCTTCGCCCATACCTTTACCTTTAGATGCAAGAGAGAATATGTATCCTTCTTTCTTTCCATCCTTTTTTCCGTTTACCACTATCTTAAGACAGCCCATAGGTCCTGTTATTCCTGCATCTTTCAGAAGTTTATCGCGTTGTGATAAGATGAACGAGACTGCAAATTCTAATGGTGATACCTTCTGTTCCAAAACATTTATTGGTTCTTCATCTGTCATTCCAAGCCGGACTACACCTTTTATAAGTTCAGCATACGCAGGTGGAAGAACCAGACCTAGATTGGTCACTCTTTTAACTCCTTTAATATATTTAGGTAAGGTTATCGTCTCTGGATGTGGGTACGCATAAACTTTAAATCGTCCGAGTTCTGGAAAATAAACGTCTTCTTCCAGTGCTCTTCCGTTCTCTTCAAACAATCTTACCGTCTGCGGTCTTCCGTCAAGAAATACAGGTATGTCTATCATCATCGAATGTATCCTATGTTTTACTACCGCTCTACCCTCTCTCTCTTCACCGCCATGCGCATGGTATATGTCTATCGAATCTACCTCGTCTAACAGATAATCGGCACATAGACATACTAATACATTAGCAAGTCCAGGAGAACTACCCATCCCAATCAATGCCGAAATTTCCGCTCTTTTTGCATCATTATTCATGGCTAAAAGTAGTTCGGTAGCATCAAAATCATCACAGACGTCAACATAATTCGTGCCTGTCTCGATGACTGCTCTTAGTATTCTCGGTCCAAACTCATAAAATGGTCCTATACAATTTAAGACGACAGAAGAACCTTTTATAGCGTTTTTTATGCTGTCTATATCATAAGCGTCTACGTAAAGGGCAGATACTTTATCTTTATTTAAATTTGCCGATATATTTTTTGCATTTTCTAAATTTATATCTCCTATGACTACTTCTGAAAAAATATCGACCGATGAAAGAACTTTGGATGCAATACTACCTACAGATCCGCCTCCTCCTAAAACCGTAACCCTCATTTTTATATCACCCTATGTATTACTATAAGTTTATACTTGATTATTATGTTTGTTTATATCTATATTTATAATTAATCTAAAATCAAAATTTTGTTATTTTAATTATAATTTATGAATATATACTTATCGATGCTTTTTATAAATAAAAAATAGTTATGTATATCACGATCGAAACATTATATTATATATACTAAAAACGAAGATACTAAACTAAATGTATGAAGATTGTATAAATAAAGGGCTAATCGATGCGATCAACCTATCTCCGTATTTTCAGTTGCTTGGCATAACTGTGGAATACGCAAATAATGGATGTGCAAGGCTTAAAATGAAAGTCAAGGACGATTTGTTTAATTTAGGGGGAGTAATACACGGCGGGGCAATTGCATCTATTGCAGACTCTGCTGTTGGTATTGCATTGGCTGCTACAAATAAAAAAAATCCGAACAAACTTGCGACGATTGAGCTTAAAATAAATTATTTTATGCCGGTAATAGAGGGTGAAATCATCGCAGAAGCAAATATTGTATTTAAAGGAAATCAAATAGCCGTTGGTGACGTAGAAGTAAAAGATCAAGAGGATCGGTTAATAGCCAAAGGGATTGCCACGTATATAGTTCATTAGACACTTATTTTATGATTATGAAGATTGCAAAATACAAAAATGAGAGATTAAAAGGTGATATTGATGAAAAGGATAAAATTTGGAACGGTAGGCCCTACTTTCCCCCCGATCGAGAATCTATGGAAGACGCCTAAAAAAAACGAGGAACAAGGTTATGACTCAATCTGGTTTCCGGATCATTTGATGGGATGGTACCCACAATCAATATGGCTGCCTGAAATAACATCTATGGCTAAGGTTATGCCCAGCCCGCATATGTATTGGGATGCCATGATATCAATGGCGTTAGCTGCCCGTGATACTTCTAAAATATTGATAGGAAGCTCTGTTACAGAGGCCGTTAGACGACATCCTGCAATGATTGCCCAAGAGATTGTAACCATCGACAACGTGTCCAAAGGCAGAGCTATACTTGGAATAGGAGCTGGTGAGGGCGAAAACATCTCGCCTTATGGTTTAAGTCATGAAAAGCCAGTAAGCAGGCTTGAAGAGGCTTTAAAAATAATAAAATTGCTTTTTGATTCGAAGATGGGCGAGACCATTGATTTTGACGGGAAAATTTGGAGGTTCAAAGATGCTGTATTTGATACACCACTTTATAACGGCCATAAACCCCCTATTTATATCGGTGGTTCTGGAAAAAGGATGATCAGGCTAACAGCCGAGTATGCTGACGGATGGATACCTCCTATGCAAACGGTGGATGATTATCGAGAACGCTTAAGATTGCTGGATGATACTGCTAAGAAGTTTGGTAGAGGACCTAATGATATCAAAAAAGGATTATTTGCGAGCTATATTATAGACAAAGATGTTGATTCGTGTATTGATCTTATGAAGTCACCTTTAATTCGGGTAGGATCATTAGAATTACCGAGTGAGTCTTTTGAAAAATATGGGATTGAACATCCTCTCGGTAAGAATTTTAATGGGTTATTGGATTATATACCGTCTCGGCTTTCAAAAGAACAGGTATTGGATGCCGTGAAGAAGATACCTGACGAAGTAGTGATGGACCGGTATATATATGGCGGACCTGACGATGTGATAGATAAGATAGATGCATATCGGAAGATCGGGCTTGAACATTTGATAATATGGAATGAGACATTCTTTGCCGATTTCTCTAAAGTAAAAAGTTCGTACGGATACATGAAAGAAGTTATGAATTATTTTAAAGATGAAGAAGAATAAAAGAAAAAGATATAGAGTAAAGATATTAAAAATCTATCAACGGTTGATCAAGAAAGACATTTTCAGGACGTATCAAGAATTGCTTATATTATCAGAATAATTTAGAATATCAAATAAAAATGATGTAATGATATGATATTATATAATTATTATAAATGAGAAATATTATAAATGAGGCGATATGAGGATGAGAGTAGATGATATAAAAAAGATTGCCGTATTGGGTGCGGGTGCGATGGGACACGGTATAGCGATGGTAGCCTTACTAGCGGGTTATAACGTTGTATTGAGAGATATTAATCAAGAATTCGTAGATAAAGGTGTTAAAGCAATACGAGACGATTTTGAAAAATTTTATGTAGCCAAAGGAGAATTAACCGAGGAAGAACTCGATAAAATAATGAACGAGCAGCTAACCACTGCCGTGGATATGAAAGATGCTGCATCAGATATCGATTTTGCGATAGAAGCAGTTCCAGAGATCATGAAGATTAAAAAAGAGGTATTTGCAGATTTAGATAAATATGCGCCTAAGCATGCAATATTAGCATCAAATACATCTAATATGAGTATTACAGAGATTGCTAAAGCAACAAAAAGAGAGGAAAAAGTTGTAGGAACACATTTTTTTAATCCTCCAACAATAATGAGACTCGTTGAGGTCATAAAAGGAGAAAAAACGATCGAAGAGACAATGCAAGTTGCAGTAGATCTTATGAAGATTTTTGGCAAGATCCCTGTACGAGTTGAAAAAGATAGTCCCGGTTTTATTGCAAACAGGGTAATCGCTTCGACGATTGCGTTACTTGGTGCGATACTCGATCAAAAAGTAGCGATGCCAGAGGAGATAGACGCCATGATGAAAAAATTTGGTCAACCAATGGGACCGTATGAGCTGTTAGACTATGTTGGTCTCGATGTCGTCTATGATGGAGGGATTTACTTTTCTAAAATACTTTATCCAGACTATGCACCGGCAAAAGCATTCGAAACACTGGTTAAAGATGGACATCTCGGAATGAAGACAGGTAAGGGGGTATATGATTGGTCGAGAGGACGACCAAAGATAGATCTGTCAAAATCAACCGATAAACTTGACCCGATCGATCTTATGTCGGTTGAGATTAATGAGGGGATAAAACTTGTTGAAGAAGGAGTCTGTACTCCAAAAGATGTAGATATTGCAATGAAATACGGGTATAGTAGGGCAAAAGGACCGTTTGAGATGGCAGAAGATATCCCTCACGATTTATTAAAAGATAGATTAGAAAAACTGGCTCACAAGTTTAATAAGAAGATATTTGAGCCTACCGAGACGATTAAAGATGGAAGACTTGGAGAATTACTAAAAAAAGCAGGATATGATGAATATGCCGTTTGAAACGATATTATACGAAAAAGATCGTTCTATCGCTAAAATTACGTTAAACAGAGAAGAGGCATTGAATGCAATAAATGATAAGATGCTTGCCGAACTCGAAGAGGTTTTAGATCGTATAGAAGATGATCAAGATATAAGAGTGGTTATTATTACCGGCAGAGGTAAGGCTTTTGCTGCTGGTGCAGATATCAAGATGATGGCTGGTAAAAATTATCTGGACGCACGTAAAGTTACAGTATATGGACGAGATTTGTTTACACGTATAGAAGATATGGGCATCCCGTTCATAGCTGCAATAAACGGTTTTGCTCTAGGCGGGGGATGTGAGCTTGCTATGTCATGCGATATCCGGATAGCATCTGACAAGGCAAAGTTTGGGCAACCGGAGATAAACTTAGGTATCATACCAGGTTGGGGTGGTACGCAGCGACTTCCTCGGCTTGTAGGAAAAGGTATGGCAAAAAAGATGATATTGACAGGAAAGATGATCGATGCGGATGAGGCGAAACGGATCGGATTGGTAGAAGATGTGGTACCAGCGGATAAATTAGAATCAACGGTAAAAGATCAGGCAGAAGAGCTATCGGCTAAATCTCCAATTGCTGTAAAATGTGCCCTAAATGCGATAGATAAAGGATCACAAATGAACCTTAAAAGCGCTCTTTCTCTAGAAACTGATGAATATTGTATATGTTTTGCATCAGAAGATGCGAAAGAAGGGTTATCTGCTTTTATAGAGAAAAGAAAGGCAGTATTTAAAGGGAGATGAATTGAATTATGGATTTTGAGTTAACAGAAGAGCAACAAGATATAAAAAATGCGGCAAAGGAGTTTGCTAAAGGAGAGTTTGATGCGGAGTATGCAAGAAGATGCGATTTAGAACATATTTATCCGAGAGAGTTGGTAAAAAAAAGCAGCCGAAAATGGATTTGTCGGGATGCAATTTCCTGAAAAATATGGAGGCGGCGGGCTTGGAACGATGGATGTCTGTATAGCCTATGAAGAACTCTGTAAAGTCGATTCTACGCTTGCTGAGCCGATCACGTCTGCTAG
>DUJX01000034.1 GCA_013329575.1 Halobacteria archaeon
TGAGATAATAGTTATTCATGGCGAGAGTATCGTAGAACCCGTTGCTAATGGGACTAATAAAGCAGCTGTTGCTAATGAAGATGTAGATATACTCGCCCATCCAGGATTTATAACAGAAGAAGAGGTAGAGTTAGCCAAAGATAACGATGTCCTGCTCGAGATTACGGCGAGAATAGGTCATTCTTTAACTAACGG
Source organism: Halobacteria archaeon (assembly GCA_013329575.1). Taxonomy (GTDB): domain Archaea; phylum Halobacteriota; class Methanoliparia; order Methanoliparales; family Methanoliparaceae; genus Methanoliparum; species Methanoliparum sp8915u. The sequence continues at coordinate 196 of DUJX01000034.1, forward strand.
GCATGTTGCCTCTTTGGCAAAAAAAATGGGTGCTAACGTTGTCATTGATACAGATACTCATTCGCCAAACGATCTAATAAATGATGAGATGGCTATGATGGTATTAATGGGCGCCGGATTCGACGGAGATACGGCTAAAAAAATTCTGGATTATGGAAAAGAACATTATAAAATATTAGGCGATTTCTAAATATCCAAATAATAAGACAATTAATAGTTATAAAGAGTTATGAAGAGTTATGAAGATCGTCAATTTAGATACGAAGGATCGTATTAGTATAATTAATATCACAAAAGAGGTTGAAGAAGAAGTTCGAAGATCGGGTGTTCAGGAAGGATTAGTAAACGTTTATACATGGCATACGACCACTGCCATCGTTATCAACGAGGACGAAGAAGGTCTATCAAAAGATTTTATTGCAATACTGCAGCGGCTGATTCCGGACGATATATTCAATTACAGGCATAACATGATAGATAACAATGCTTCTGCCCATATCAGATCGGTCTTTTTATCTTCAGAAGTCACTATTCCAATCAAAGATGGCAGATTATGGCTTGGACATTGGCAGTCAATCTTCTTTGTCGAGCTTGACGGGCCTAGAACGAGAAGTTTTGCAATAACTATAATAAGATCAACCGCATAGATAAAGCAATTTAAAATATTACTCCAAATATAAATTCTTATCTTAATCGTTCTATTGATAAAATAACGTAATTATATCTTCAAAAATCTTCAAAAATTTTAAAACGTTTAAAAAATCAAAACATTTAATGCATAATAAACGAGATAACCTGTCACGATGAGCTTCGATCTATATTTTAAAAGACTTTTTGGGAAAGATACTATTATAACAAATAAAGACGAGTTAGGCAATAAAGATAGTATAAAAGGTTTTGGATATGGACGACCTCTGCATATAGAACTCGATATAGGTGGAGAGCGGAAAGACGTCGTTCTTTCTACAATGAGAAAGGATACTTTCGGTCATGATCATTTTTCAGACAGGGCACAGATACTTTTATGGCAGCATAGCGCATACAATAAACTTCCAAAACATGTAAGATCTCTTGATGTAGGTTTTTTTACAAATAAAGAAGAAATGAAGTCTGCCGGAGATGCAGAAGAATTTTTTATAGTGACAGAGATGGCCGAAGGGAAGGCTTATGCCAACGATTTGGATAGAATAAGGAATACAGGGGAGTTGAAGGAGTTTGATATCGAAAGAGCGGAAAAATTAGCATCATATCTGGCAGATATCCATTCGGTTAAAGGAGAACATGAAGAACTTTACATACGAAAGATAAGGGATATGGTAGGTCACGGAGAGTGCATATTTGGAATAATAGACAATTATCCTGATGATTTGGATTACATAACACCAAAAGAGCTCTGTAATATAGAAAAAGGTTGTATCGAGTTAAGATATAAACTCAAAAAATTAAAAAATAGGGTATGCCTGGTTCATGGAGATTTTCACCCATGGAACATCCTCTTTAGAGAAGACAATGATTTTGCATTATTAGATAGAAGTAGAGGCGAATGGGGAGAGGCTGCCGACGATGTTACCTCTTTAACGATAAATTATCTATTTTATTCGTTGTTACAGGAAGGAGATATAAAAGGTAACTTTAAAAGACTCTTTGATACTTTTTTTGATCTATATTTGGGAACGACAGGAGATATAGAGATTTTAAAGACCGTTCAACTATTCTACGTCTTTAGAACTCTGGTTGTCGCGAGCCCTGTATGGTATCCGAGTATATCAGATACCGTTCGAAGAAAATTATTTAATTTTATACATAATATGCTTGAATGCGATGAGTTCGAGTACAAAGATGCCAAAAAATATTTTGAATAATAAAAAACCGTGGGTAATATGGATTACAGGGCTTCCTGGGTCTGGTAAGAGTACGATATCCAGAAAAGTTCAAGAAAAATTATTGGCTAAAAGAATAAAATCTAAAATTTTGGAATTGGATGAGATAAGAAAAATAATAACGCCAAATCCTAAATACACTGATGAGGAGAGGGATATTGTATATCTTTCGTTAGTATATATGGCAAGATTGCTTGCAGATTGTGGAATTAACGTCATAATAGACGCTACGGGAAACAGGCTGGCATATCGTGAGAAGGCGAGAGAACTAATCTCGAACTTTATAGAAGTTTATATAAAATGCCCGTTAGATATTTGTATCAAACGAGAAGAAGAGAGAGACGCGCAACATTCGCCGAAAGATATCTATAAAAAAGGGATATCCGGAGAATCGGGTAATGTGCCCGGTATAAATGTTCCATACGAAGAGTCGCCAAACCCAGAAATTGTTATAGATAGTTCAAAATGTTCGATAAATGAGTCAGCAGAGATTATTATAAAATATATTGGTTTTTAAATCGACAAGAGATAAAAAGGATGATAAAATGCTCTCAATAGATGATTTGCTCGAGATAACAGAAGAGATAAAAGTAAGTACACAAAAGTTTATGAAAGAAGATCTAAACTTTGGTGAATACGTCCACGAAGGTAAAGACGATACTAAAAGTATAGACCTTTTTGCAGAAAAGGCGTTAGATAAAGCTTTAGAACGCCGGGGTCTATCTGCAAAGATTATATCCGAAGAATTCGGTGAGCGAGTTATAGGGGACGATCCGGAGTTTCTACTTGTATTTGACCCGGTTGATGGAACTACAAACGCTGTGCGTGGTATATCGTTTTATTCTACATCATTGGCATACTCTGATAAGATAGACGATGTCCAGATTAACGATCTAAGCATGGGTGTAGTTGCAAGTTTTTTGGACCATACATATCATGCAGTAAAAGGTAAAGGTGCATTCATCGATGGTAAAAAACTAAATTACAAAAATTATGGCGATAAGATACTAATATCTGTTCATGCATACGAATTACCACCTTTTTCCAGAGAAGATTTAGAAAAAAGGATTATTTTAAGAACTTTAGGTAGTATCGCATTAGAATTATGTCTGGTCGCCACAGGAGGGTTAGATATCGTCCTTGACACTAGAAACAAACTTTGCGTCTATGATATTGCAGCAGGCCAACTGGTCCTGAGAGAGAGCGGTGGTTATCTAATCGGTTTGGATGGCAAAGATATAAACGATCTTGTAACTGCCGAGGGGTTGTCTATCATAGCGAGCAGCGATGAAGAGTTTATAAATAATTATAGGGATGAGTGTAAGTAAAAACAGATGTTTTTTAATCCCGTATAGCCTACGGCTACACTGTTGATTAATCGCAATCCTTATAAACAAATATTTTTTAATCTTGTATAGGATGACCTTACACTACATAATCGCAGTCCTACCTTGTGCAGGACGGGAGTAAAGAACCAAAGGTTTTTATGACTATAAATGTAAACCTTGCCGGTATCGTTCCTTTTTCAACGATCGATCTGCGCGATAAGACTGCAATTGTATTCTTTTTAGCGGGATGTCCTTTTAGATGTATATATTGCCAAAATTATGAGTATCTGGATTACAAAAACCTGGTAGATGTAGATGAGATAAAATCAATGATAGATAGGGCAGAAGAGTTCGTAGATGGTGTGGTTTTTTCAGGCGGCGAGCCTACTCTTCAACCCATACCTCTTTTTGATCTGCTAAAATATTGTAAACGGAAAGGATTGTATACCGGGATACAGACGAACGGATATATGTACGATGTGGTGAATAAATGCCTATCTTATCTTGATTTGATATCTATGGATGTAAAAGCACCGTTGAACAAAGAGATATATAGTACGATCTGTGGAATCGACGAAAAAGCTGCAGAATCGGCTATAGAAAGCATCAAAAAAATTCTGAATGATGAAAGACTATTCTTGCGATTAGAAGTAAAAACAACTATATACAAAGAATTTGTAGGTCTTCTTTCGGATATCAAAAAAGATATACCCGAAGGCATAGACTGGATCATACAGAAGGGATACGTAGAGAAGATTCCACCACAGCAGACACGTATGCCGGCAAGCCGAGAAAGATTCGATATTGTAACAGAACTAAAAGAAGATGATATAAAAAAATTAGCCGAGGATTTAGCAGGGGATAGAAAAAACATATGGATCAGGACAGAATTGGGCGATAAAAAAATATCTTAAAACTATTAAAATATACAGATTCAATGCAATTGTATACAGACGGAGGAATATATAACAAACAATATTAAACCGTATTAGGCATTTCTGGCTATATAATGATCAATTCAACAATCGAGTTTAGAACAATCTGGTTATATAATACATCACTAAAAAGAAAAAACAAAAGATAAAATAAATTTGTTAATTTGTTTTATTTTAAAATTATACTAGGATGATTACATTAATCGCAGTAGTATCAGCACGACAAGACCTATGATCAATAAAAGGAGCCATGGGAATCCCCAGAACCTAAAGCAATCTCCCCAATCCCAGCATTCTTCTTCTGTGGCTAATTTTTCTCTATCAGTCATATATTATCCCTCTTAAATGGCGAGTATTCCTAAAAAGATCATGACCACGATTAACATCATAATCAACCCAGTAAGCCAAAACTTTATAATCTCTCCCCAAGACATTGTTTTCATCTAATTTCACCTCTTTTATTTGTTTAAACGCTCTACTTCAGGCGGTAATGGGTACTCTGCCAACTGCATGTTCGTAATGTATGCCGTAGAAAGCGCTATATCTGTGTCTGCAGCTACCGGCAATGCCAAACTATCAAGACCAAGCATGTTTGCAATTGATTCAGGTAATATTATGGTCATGCTGGTTATATGTGCGGATGGCATGATTAAATCGGTGATTGCATAGTTCTTCTCAAAGGTCTTTCCAAATACGTCATTTATCAGACCGATAAGCTCCTGGTTATCTATATAATCCATGGTCTCTAATACGAATGCAGATACTTCCTGTTTACTGATTACAGCATTCACTAGTGATCCCATAGGCTCAGCATTAAGATTATCTACCAGTGTTGCAGAAAAGTTACCTACAAGGTCGGCATCAAGGTTATCAACCAATTCGGATGTAAACATACCAAGCTGAGCAGCATCAAGGTTTTCAACCAATCCTGATGAGAACTTGCCCAATTTAGCAGCATCAAGATTATTGGTCAATTCTGTCGTGAATATGCCTAACTGGGCAGAATCAAGGTTATCAACCAATTCGGATGTAAACATACCAAGCTGAGCAGCATCAAGGCTATCAACCAGTTCTGAGACCAAATTACCCGTAGATGCAGCGTCAAGATTCTCGACTAATTTTGCAGAAAAACCACCTAGAGTTCCAGCATTATCTTTCATCATAGAATTTAGCATGTTTCCTAACGCTTTAGTATCTAATCTATTAAGAAAGGTAGTCAGAAATTTGGACAGATCTTTTGTATTCATATCCTTGACTATCGTATTTACAGCATCAGCAGACGCTTTTGCATCCATTCGTGGTATAAGATCGGTTAATAGCCCTGCTATTGCATCAGGATACGTGCTTATTACATAGTTTGTCAAATTGGCTGCCATCTCCGCAGGCATTACCTTTAATCCGATATCTATCGTGTTTCCTATAACCCTTTCTAAAAAGCCACCGCTAGATTCGTTGTTCTGTGCAACGGCTACCATTGAGATTGGACTTAAAAGACTAAACAATAAAACAACCACCATTAAGGCGGCTGATGTTTCTTTTTTACTCATAGTATTCCTCCGATTGTATTTACAATTATATTGTTTTATATTAATTGTTAATAAAGATTTCTATACGGTTAAATTTAACACAATAATTAGGAATTATTTTTAAATAATAAAAGATTTGATAAAAGGATTATGATTAAGATACAATATGAAGATTTTTCTATAGATGATGCGGTTGGCACGATGAAAAAGGGAAGTATAGGCGGTTTTGCAATATGGTTGGGCATAGTACGAGATGATAATATAAAAGGCCTTCGTATAACTCCGATAGATAAATTAACAGACAAAGTTTTTAACGAGATAGAAGACGAGGCGTTTAAAAGGTTCGATGTAGACTCGGTAGACGTGATACATCGTATCGGTGACCTGCCGGTCGGTGATAATTTACTGTTGATAGTCTGTGGCGCACCGCATCGGAAAGGGGCTTTGGATGCGTGTACATTCATATTAGAAGAGATCAAAGAAAGATTTCCGTTCGAGAAGGAAGAGATTCCAAAGGATGATTAAGAAAGGGTAATTTAGATGAATAAAGTATCAGAAGAGGATTATATAGAAGAAGACGGGGTTAACCTAGTTATCTCTACTGCGTCTATAAACGAGTCTAAAAATATTGCAAAAACCCTTGTAGAGGAAAAACTTGCCGCATGCGTAAATATCTTTAATGTCACATCATTTTATAAATGGAACGATAAACTTGAAGAGGATACAGAAGATCTATTGATTATCAAGACTGTTAAAAAGAATACGTCCGAGATAATTAAAAGGATAAGAGATATCCATAGTTACGATCTACCAGAGATAATAACAGTTCCTATAAACGGCGGATACAAAGAGTATATACGATGGGTGGAGGAGAACTGTAAGAGAGATATATAACGGTTAAGCTCGTGGCGTACAGTGAGTGGTATAAAACATTCGTTGTGGATGTAGTAAACAGCGATGATAGACGGATTATTTTTTAATGATCTAACACAGAAAAAGAAGGAACGGATTTGTACCGGCATATAACGAGATATCAAATGATTGTATTCTTCATTAGTTTATTCTATTTTTTAATTGTAATAATTAGCGATAACCTTTTAAGCAAGTAAAACTAAAATGGTCAGATAAATATAAAATATGCTACACTGTTAAAAAGAGAAGCTATTTAAGAGTTAACAATCACTTTTTAAGAATTTTTTATATTGGTGGGTGATCTTTCGCCTATTTTTTAAGAATAAAAAAATAAAAAGGATCGATGTAAAAAATGAGAAGCATATCGGCTGAGATAGCTCGCAGAGCTGCAGAACGATATAGTAGCGACGATAAGCGCTTGAGCTATTTCAGTTCTATTATCAATATCATTGTAAACAGCGTGCTCTTTCTTCTGAAGATAATAACCGGCATTTTGATCGGGAGTATGGCTCTAATTGGGGATGGGATCGATACATTCTTTGATGTGGTCATAGCCGTGATCATGCTTGTTGGATTTGTTGTTGCTTTCAGCCCGCCAGACAAGGAGCATCCTTTTGGCCATGGGCGTTTTGAAGATATATCGACCATAATATTGTCTATAATACTAATACTCTCAGGTACTTTGTTGGCTTATGAGAGCATTTCAAGGCTTTTTACGCATTTCGTTATATCTGTGGAGCTTTGGGTTATATTGGTAGTCATTTTTAATGTGATACTGAAATCTTTCCTGGTAAGATTTTCGTATGCCATAAATAAAGAGTTGAAAAGCGAGACAGTTGAAGCAAACGCGTTCAATTATCTGGGAGATGTACTAAATTCACTGATTGTCCTTGTCTCGCTCGTTGTATACTATTTCACAGGATTTGAACATATTGACTCTATAGCCGGGACATTTATAGGGGCCATGATAACTATTGTTGGTGTTAGGTTTTTAAGAAGTTCATCATCCGAGATCATGGGTGAGGCTTGCAATGATGAAGATATCCGATATCTGATTCTATCCACAGACGGCGTTGAAGGGGTGCATGATGTGTACAAGCATTCTTACGGACGGAGGTGCGTCATATGTATGCATCTTGAGGTTAAAAAAGGTCTTAGCATCGATCAGGCGCATGCCATAACAGAAGAGGTTGAGAGGAAGATAAGTAGGCAGTATAATGATGTGGATAGTACGGTCATACATGTTGAACCTATACATACCGATCAGGATGAAGGAATGGAGGCAAAGATAGTAGATATAATAAGAAAACATCCAGAGATAAAAAGCTTCCATAAGATCAGAGCGGCCGAGGATGGCATGATAGTCTTTCATATACAGGTTGACAGAAGCATGCGCGTAGAGAAAGCACACAAACTGGTTCACGAACTTAAAAGAGAGATATCCTACTTCTTCCCAGGCGATGTAGAAGTGCATGTTGAACCTTATAAAAGAATTAAATAAGCATGTGTGTCTAAAAATAGACGATATTGATCCGTCTATCACGCTAATAACTGCTCACAATCATGATAAGATAGAAGTCAGTCTTGGTATACGTTATGCCCGTCAGGTATAAAATTGAGAGACGAAGATTAATTAAGATTAATTAAAAGATTAGTTTATCATAATGATATTAAGACCTAATGGTTTATAGTGATTCTATATGGCGAACAAAATAGGAATTCTTACAATGGAAGGGACCAACTGCGAATGTGAGACGTTTCTTGCATTTAAAAGGCTTAAAGGAGACGCCGAATTGGTTCATATTAAGCAGATACTAGGCGAAGTAAAGGATGAACGATCTATAGATGATTACACTTGTATAATAATACCCGGCGGATTCTCTTCAGGTGATTATATCCGTGCAGGCGCTATCTTTGCATCACGATTAAGCAAGATCAAAAAGGAGATCATAGAGTTTGTCGAGGATGATAAATTGCTCGGAGGAATATGCAACGGGTTTCAAGTCTTGGTAGAACTGGGCGTGCTACCTGG
>DUJX01000096.1 GCA_013329575.1 Halobacteria archaeon
TCTCCTCGTTCTTGGGTGTTACCATATCACACCACTCTTTCATCTCGGGTATGTATATATCCAGTTTATGGTCATCATGGGTGACCTCTGAGAAATTATCATCGAGATCCATCTTGCCTATCCATAATCCTTGAGGATTGTCCAAAATCGCCTGAAATATCTCTTCCCCCATGAAAGGACTCTCTGTAAACCCAGCACGGACTGCGTTCTCTTTGAATTTTTTAGGCGAAGTCATCAGTATAGTCCATAACTGTGCCAAGTTGACAGATCCCATCTCTTTACCTATCGTCTTTGCCACGATGAAAGGTGTTTTCCTCACTAAATTCGGATTTTCACTCAAATAATTCATCAGTTCCATTCCAAAGGTGATCCTGTCCTCTTTTGCAGCATCGTATAATTCTTTGGGTATTGTGGGGATCAATCCAAGTTTGTCTGCAAGTCTAGTATGTATCTCGCTCATCTCGAGCTGTTCTCCATCCGGTTTAATAAGCGGTCTCCTCAGTTGGAAATAAACCTCCGGGTATGTAAATTCAAAGAAAAAACCATCGTATGATTCATAGGCAGATCTGGAAGGTAGTACGTAGTGGGCAAACCGTGCCGTCTCTGTAAGTGCTATGTCGTAGACAACGAGCAGGTCTAAACTACTGAATGCTTTCTCATACATGGTAGTATCCGCATAAGACCTCAACGCATTCGATTGGCAGCATAAAACCGCCCTTAATCTATCTTTATTATTGCTTAAAATCTCTTCCGGCAAGACGTTTGGAGGAAATACTCCACAAAATGCTGGAATACCCGTTTCAACCGTACGCCATGTCTTCTCATCTCGTTCATCTGTATGTGAACAGATAGGCATTAAATAACCAGGAACTACGTTTCCACACGGGACACAATAGTTACCTGTAATTATAAACAGGATAGACAGCAGATAGGTTGTCAAGGTGCTATGCCTATTCATATAGACGCCTAAATCTGGATGACAAGCCGCCCTCTTCTCGTAAATCAGCCTGCATACTTCTTTAACGTCTTCATAATCAAGCTCACAGACTTTTATAGCTTCTTCTATATCAAATCCGGTGAACCAGTCCTTTATCTTATCAAATCCGCTGACGTGTCTGTCGATATACTCTCTATCTATCCATCCTTCCTTGAGTACGAGTGCAATCATTGCCTTAAAAAGAAGCGCATCGGTTCCTGGCCTGATTGCTAGATGGATATTAGCGATCTTAGCCGTCTCAGACTTCCTAGGATCTATTATTACCAAAGTCTTATCAGGATTTTTAGAAAACTCTCTGAGGACTACCGGCGCTCTTGGCATCTGATGCGATACCATCCCGTTCCAGCCGACCCCTACAAGCACATCAGATCTCGCCTCATCAGTTATAGGAAATTTATACTGTCTGCCTATAATTCGTCCTTGGCTCCAAAAAAATCCGCTAAATTCTTGAGCGAGGCTACTATAATGGTATCTCGACCCCAAGGACCTAAGAAGAGTGACACCGAACGTTGTCTCAAGATGACTCGGTCCTCCTCCGCTTAGATAAGCGATAGACCTGCCTCCGTGTTTTTTAATAATTTGGCTGAGTTTTTCTGCGATCTCTCCAATGGCATCGTCCCACGATATCTTTTTAAATTCTCCATCGACCTGCTTTAACGGATATTTTATCCTGTCTGCATTATGTTGATGATACGCGATATTCCTTTCTTTTCTGCAGATATAACCTCTGTTTCTCGGATTATCTTTATCGCCCCTTACCTCTACTATTTTGTTATCCTCTATCCTAACTTCAGTTCCACATGACTGGGGACATAAGACACACCCCGTTTTATACCAATTATCATTCTCCATATAGACACATCCTGTTAATCAGTTTCTATTAGATAAATATAAATATTAACATTTAATTATTTTAAAAATTTATAAGGCGATATAAGTAATATATTAATATCAGAATACACGATTCAGAATATGGAGAGGAAAGTGATTTGAAAATAATTCTAATACAACCAAATTATCCTTCTATAGTACGGAAGGTTCTTGGAGAAGTAGCTCATCCTTTGGGGCTGGGATATATCGCATCCGTAATTAGAGACGAGCATGATGTCATAATATTGGATGCACTGAACTTAGATTATACCGACGAAGAAGTTACCGATGATATAAAAAAGTTTGATCCAGATGCAATAGGAATAACAGCCACTACACCAGCCATATATGAGGCATATAACGTTGCAAAAATCGCAAAAACTATAAATCCAGATATAACAACGATTATTGGTGGAGCCCATGCCACCTTTATGGCGAGAGAAGTTTTAGAAGAATGCCCATATTTGGATATAGTCGTCCGTGGCGAGGGAGAAGAGACGATACAGGAAGTTTTGCATATATTGGAGAAAAAAAAGGATCTAAGCAAGATAAGCGGTATTACATACAGACAGAATGGCAAAATTATTGAAACGGAGGATAGGCCACTTATAAAAGATCTTGATACCATACCATTCCCATCATACGATTTATTACCAAAGTTAGAATCGAATGGCGTAAAATATGGAGTAATGATGACAAGCAGAGGCTGTCCTTTTAAATGCACATTCTGTTCATCATCGCTTTTAGGACAGAAAAGATGGAGAGGACGATCAGCAGATAACGTGGTTGAAGAGATACAATTTTTAGAATCGAGAGGCATAAAAGAGATAGAGTTTTTGGACGATACTTTTACATTGAATTCCCAGCGTGTGATAGACATATGCGATCGGATAAAAGAGGAAAAAATAGACCTGTCATGGAGTTGCTCTTCACGTGTAAACACAATCGATAAAGAGATGGCTGAAAAAATGAAGGAAGTAAGATGCCATACGATATTCTTCGGAGTCGAGTCGGGAACAGACTGGGTTCTTAAATCGATCGGTAAAGGGATATCCTTAAAAGACGCAGAAAGATCAGTGCAGATAACAAAAGACCTTAATATGAACTCAATCTGCTCTTTTATTCTTGGAATGCCCGGAGAAAACATAGATACAATAAATAATACGGTAAACTTTGCGATAAAGTTAGATCCAACTTTTGCTCAATTCTCGATTGCTACACCCTATCCAGGAACGGAATTATTTGATATGGCTGTCAAAGAAGGATATTTATTGACGAAAGACTGGACACGATATACCGGAACCGACCCGGTAATGAAGATATTAGATATATCAACAGAAAAACTTAAAGAGATGTTCACACGTGCATACTTGAAGTTTTATCTCAGGCCGAGCAAGATTTTAGAACAACTAAAGGCAAAAAGGTTTTTTATCATAAAGAATGCGGTATCATCAGCGATAGATTATCTAAGGTCGTTAAATAAGAAATATAATATCGATAATACTATTAATTAAAAATATGAGAGTGGAGTAGATAAAACAAATAAAACCCGATACCAAATATGATAAGAAATTAAGAGACGGATTGTTTAAATTATACTCCATCCTCATAAAAACTAAATGGGGTTATCTGTCTTCTCATTTCTTTGCCAATAAGATACTACATTCATAATGGCTTTGGCTGCCCTATCTATAGAAGGGAAAACAGGAATAGAAGCATCTAAAAGCTTATTCTCCTCTTCTATCTGCTTATCAAAAAGTAATGCAGGTGGTATCACTACTGCTATAGGCTTTTTGTAGAGATCTTTAAAATTTATAAAAAGATCGGTGAGTCGTTCATAAACATGCGGCAGGAAAAAAGAGTTGATATCTGCATCATTATTGATTAATAAGAGCTCTATTTTCTCATCTAAAGAAATTAAACTGAATATCTGTCGTAATAAATCTAATTTTCCTCCTATCTGGCTTAGATCGAACGGATTTCCTTTAATACTGCCTGATAAAGGAATAATCTTATCTATTTCTTCGTTTATTTCCTTTTCAAGAGGGGGAAGAGATAATCCAACATTTGCGCACGCATCACTACCTGCAACACTTATTCATCCTGCGCCGTCTGCAAATCCTCCTATTAAAGCAATATTCCCTTTTTTAATCTTAGGGAGAGACTGGAATGCGAGTAAAGTATCTGAGAGTTCTTCGAAACTTTCTACATTTATAGCGCCCGCCTGTTGCATAACATTCTTCCAAACTCCGTATGAGCCGCTAAACGACCCGGTATGGAATGATGCAGCTTTAGCTCCTATGGATGTTCTTCCTCCTTTCCATAAAACGATCGGTTTAACCGTAGAAACTCTTTTTACTAGATCAAACAACTTTTTTCCATTCTTCGATCCTTCTATATACATGCCTATTACTTTTGTCTTTGGATCTTCAGCGAAGTATTCCAGAAAATCCAGTTCGTTCAGGTCACGTCCGTTGCCATAACTGACAATCTTGCTGAATCCCATTTTTCTTCTTGTACCATCCATGATCAATCTTGTAGCATGTCCACCGCTCTGAGATACAAACGCTATAGATCCTTCTTTTCCCAGCCCATAAAAAGTCATTCCTATTTCAGGAGACAAAACTCCGATACAATTTGGTCATATAAGGCGTGTTTTGCTATTACGCACTTTATTTATGATTTTCTCTTCCAGAATTTTTCCATTTATATCACCGGTCTCACTAAATCCGGCAGTGAATATTTGAATAACCTTTAACACCCTTTTTAATGGCATCATCTACAGCATCAACGACTAAATCCCTTGGAATACTGACAATAATATAATCTATAAAATCGGGAATGGATGAAACAGTCGGAAAAGCTTTAATACCCATGATTTCTCCGGAATTCGGATTTACTGGATATAATCTTCCCTTAAATCCTGAAGAGAGAAAACCAGATAAGAACAGAGAAGACCTCATCTTTTGTTCGTCTCTATATGCACCAACAATTGCTATAGATTCTGGATAAAAGATCGGTCTTAACTCATCCAACTTATTCATTTATATAACCATCTGATTTATCCTTTTTTTCAATATTTAAAGATTACTAAAAAAAGAATAAAGTTTAATTAATAGAAAATCTTAACAAAAGAGATTGATAATTATGTCTTATAACATTGTAGAGAAACTTGATAAACTGTTTAATCCTAAAAGCATCGCACTTTTTGGTGCATCTAACAAGATAAAGATAGGCACTATCTCATTATTAACGATTCTTGCAGGAGACTACAAAGGCGAAATATATCCTATACATCCGAGAGATGATAATATTTTGGGGATAAAAGCATACCCTAAATTGAAGGATGTACCAAAACAGGTAGACCTAGCGATAATCTCTGTGCCTGCAAAGAATGTACCTTCTGTCATGGAAGACTGCATAGATAACGGGGTTGGTTCAGCGGTTATATATTCTTCCAATTTTTCAGAGGTTGGAGAGGAAGGAAAACGGTTGGAAGAAGAGGTTATCAGAATAGCAAAAAAAGGCGGGATACGTTTCGTCGGTCCCAACTGTATGGGTATTGTGAATACTTCTATAAATCTATGTGCCTTGATGAATCTTACCATCCCTCGAAAAGGAGATGTCTCAATGGTATCACAGAGCGGAACGTTGGGCACCATAAGCATGATAAATGCATCTTCACACGGTGTTGGATTTAATAAGTTCGTGAGCAGCGGTAACGAGGCAGACCTTAAGATGGAAGATTACATAGAGTATTTGGTACAGGATGAAGATACCCATGTGATAGTTGCGTTTGTAGAAGGAACAAGAAATGGTAAAAGGTTTATAGATGTTGCAGAAAAAGCAACGGAGAGTAAACCATTCATCATATTGAAAGGTGGTACTACAACTGCTGGAAGTACCGCTGCACATTCTCATACTGGCAGTATGGCTGGGTCGGATCAAATTTATGATGCATTATTCAGACAGAAAGGAGTAATACGAGCAAATGACGAACAAGATATGGTAAATTTGATAAAAGGTTTTTCAAAATCAATCCTACCTATAGGTAAAAATGTTGCAATATATACGTCTGGTGGCGGTTTTGGAGTTTTGACATCTGATGCATGTGAAAAAAATGGATTAAATGTGGCTAAATTATCTGATGAGACAATAAATACTCTTAACAAGATACTACCTCCATTCTGGAGCCATGGAAATCCTATCGATATTACCGCATCCGGTGGTATGAGTTTTGATTCTAGAATTAATGTAGAATCGATGGAGATTTTATTAAGTGCTGAAGAGGTAGATTCTGTAATATTCATGGAGTTTAATTTTGATGGTTATATGGAAAAGATGTTACCAGAGATACCAAATGAGGATATAAAAAATATTATGATCGTAGCAACGGAGGGGGGCCTTTTAGATGTAGAATCAGAGACAAAAAAGATCATCGAACTTAAAGAGAGATATAAAAAACCTATGATCTGTGTGAATATTTCTGGTACTTATTATGGGGGAGATAAAATATTGGAAGATGGAGGAATCCCAGTATATTTGACTACATCTGATGCAGCTCATGTATTATCAAAATTGTTATATTATAACGAGTTTCTCAATAAAAAAAGACGGGTCATTGATGAAGAAAAGGATATGATTGATATAAAGGAAAGAATAACCAAATAACGATGTATAGGTTTATTAACATAGACCAGTGATAAAGAATGGAGTTAAAAAAACATATTCCTTTTTTATTAATCTTTTTTTGGATTATCTGAACCATTTATCAGGTATTTTTGTTGGGGAATAATTTTCTAAATAAGATAACGCATCCTGAGGGTCGGAAGTAACATAATACGTCTCTTTATACGCAGATTTAGCAAATTTTTCTTCATATATCCTATCAAAAAATTCAAACAAAATATCGTAAAATCCTTTTGTATTATAAAAAATAATAGGTTTATTGTGGCGTTTAAGCTGTTTAAGAGTAAGTACCTCAAATATCTCTTCAAGTGTACCAAAACCTCCTGGAAGAGCAAAAAAAGCGTCTGACAGATCTTCCATTATCCTTTTTCGCTCATACATATCCTCAGTCACTATCAATTGGTCTGCACTACTGTTAGATATTCCTTCATCTTTTAAAAACCAAGGTATGACACCTATAACCTTTCCACCGTTATTCTGGACAGATACAGCAACCTCACCCATTAAACCGACGTTTGTACCACCATATATGAGAGTATACCCTCTCTCACCCATCAATCTACCGAGATCTCTCGCTGCATCAAAATAATCCGGACTTACAGCATCGCTTGATGATGCAAAAACACATATATTCATCGATATCATCTTTTTTTACCAATATTATTATACAAAATTAGGTAATCTATATCTACATAATACCTTCGTATCTCTTCTTGACGAGACCCGAATAGACGTAATTTATCATAGTAACAAAGTCAAAGACAGGAAGAGCTACTGCTTCTTGGACTGCACGACCATATGGAGGTAGATCGCTGCATTCTAATAGAATTGCTTTTATAGTCGGCTCATCATTGACCATCTCTTTGGCCGCCTCGACG
>DUJX01000045.1 GCA_013329575.1 Halobacteria archaeon
CAACAAGGTAATTTATGTATGAATCCGATCTTTTTACTTTTTATCATCTATTTAAATAATCTTCCCAAATAAACCGAGCCCGAATGAATTTTATTATCTTTAAATTACGTATTCTCATCAGGATGTTTTTCAAAAAAAACTTAGGAAAAGTTTTTAAGTCTATTTAAGTTTATTATACCACAAAAATATAACCACCATATTATCCTTTTCATAATGAAAAACATCATAATCAAAGGAGCGAGAGAGCACAACCTCAAAAATATCAGTGTTGAACTCCCGCGAGACAAGCTAATCGTCATCACAGGTGTCTCCGGTTCTGGAAAATCGACACTCGCGTTCGATACAATCTATGCAGAGGGACAACGGCGATATGTGGAATCACTTTCGGCGTATGCTCGTCAGTTTTTAAGCATCATGAACAAACCAGATGTTGATAGTATAGAGGGACTATCACCTGCAATCTCAATAGAACAGAAGACAACATCCAAAAATCCCAGAAGTACTGTAGGAACAGTAACCGAGGTCTATGACTACTTAAGACTTCTGTTTGCCCGTATTGGGATACCTTACTGCCCGGTCCACAATATCGAGATTAAGTCACGGTCACCAGAAAAGATCGCTGATACTATCGGATCGGAGTTTGATGGTATGATTACCATCCTTGCCCCCATAGTCAGACAGAAGAAAGGCACCTACCAGCAGCTCTTTAAAGATCTAAACAGCGAAGGATACTCTCGAATCAGGGTTGATGGTCTCATCAGAAGGACGGACGAGGAGATAACGCTTGAACGATATAAGAAGCACGATATTGAGATTGTCATCGACAGACCGAAGACCACTGATCGTTCTCGTCTGGTAGAAGCATGCGAGACCGCGCTTTTGAAATCAGAAGGACTCATTATCGTTGTTAATGAAGACGGGCAGGAGACGATATATTCTGCAAAGATGGCATGCCCTATATGTGGAATATCTTACGAAGAACTGCAACCGCGAATGTTCTCATTCAACAGCCCGTTTGGTGCTTGTGAGGATTGCAACGGGCTCGGTGTCAAGATGGATTTTGACCCAGATCTGATCATTCCGGATAAGAACAAGAGTATATCAGACGGTGCTGTTTTCCTTTATAGAAACTTCATAGACGGTTACAGGATGCAACACCTTTCAGCAGTTGCAAAACACCTCGGTTTTGACATCTTTACCCCCATAAACGACCTAAAAAAAGAGCAGTACGATGCTTTGATGTACGGCACATCTGAACAGATCCGGTTTTCTATGCAGATGAAGAATGGAGATGGGTACTGGTCACAAACCATGGCTTGGGAGGGGTTGTTACCACAGGCAGAGCGGCTTTATAAACAGACCAAGTCAGAATATCGTCGGCGGGAACTTGAGCGATTTATGCGTGTCTCGGTCTGTCCAACATGCAAGGGAAGACGACTTAAAGAAAAAGTGCTGGCAGTTAAGGTAGGAGAAAAGTCTATTGCTGATGTAGCCGATCTTTTAATATCTGTCTGTATAGAGTTCTTCAATAATCTGAGATTGACTGAGAAAGAAGAAGGGATAGCATATCAGGTACTTAAAGAGATAAAATCCAGGCTTAATTTTCTGGAAAAAGTGGGGTTAGGTTATCTTACATTATCGAGAAATGCGGATAGTCTTTCCGGAGGCGAGGCAGAACGTATCCGTCTTGCAACACAGATCGGATCAAACCTAACAGGAGTGCTTTACGTGCTCGACGAACCATCTATCGGCCTGCACCAGCGGGATAACCAGAGGTTGATCGGCACACTTCAGAATCTAAGGGATATAGGCAATACTCTGATCGTGGTGGAGCATGACGAAGAGATAATACGAAATTCAGATTTCATCATTGATATGGGTCCTGGAGCGGGTATTAACGGTGGGGAAGTGGTTGCACAAGGAACGCCAAAAGACATCGAAAAAAACCTTTCATCACTCACAGGACGGTACCTTTCCGGAGCCCTAAAGATTGAGACACCACGAATTAGACGAGAAAGTGACAGGTATATCAAAATTTTGGGGTGCAGAGAGAACAATCTAAAAAATATCGATGTAAAGATACCAATTGGAGTTTTTACGGTAATAACTGGGGTATCAGGTAGCGGTAAGTCTACTCTTGTCTATGATACGCTTTATAAAGCCTTAATGAAGATTATTTATAATTCACGATCGGCACCGGGTGCATATGACGATATCCGGTTAGATGACGAGATCGATAAAGTTCTCATGATCGATCAAAGCCCAATCGGGCGGACTCCACGTTCCAACCCTGCAACCTATACCAAGGTATTCGATGAGATAAGAAGTGTGTTTGCAGAGACAAGAGAGGCGAAACTTAGAGGATATACGGCGGGAAGGTTTTCATTCAACGTGATTGGAGGACGGTGCGAATCATGCAAAGGAGAAGGGCTCATCAAGATCGAGATGAACTTTCTGCCTGATGTCTATATCGAGTGTGAAGAGTGCAAAGGAACGCGATACAACCGTGAGACTCTCGAAGTTACTTATAAGGATAGATCAATCGCTGATGTGCTTAATATGAGCATTGATGAGGCGATAGAGTTTTTTGAGAATATTCCCGCTATAAAAAACAAGCTGGAGCAGCTCTCCCGTGTTGGACTTGGCTATATCAAGCTTGGCCAGAGCTCGACTACACTCTCGGGCGGGGAAGCACAACGAATTAAAATAACACGGGAACTTACAAAGAAGGCGACCGGAAAGACTATCTATCTGCTGGATGAACCGACAACCGGGCTTCATTTTCACGATGTAAAGAGACTTATCGGAGTGCTCAATGATCTTGTGGAACGAGGGAACACCGTGGTCGTGATAGAACATAATCTCGATGTCATCAAATCTGCCGACTACATCATCGATCTTGGACCAGAAGGGGGCGATGAGGGAGGATATATTATCGCTACAGGCACGCCAGAAGAGGTCGCAGAGGTTGATGAGTCATATACTGGGAAGTTCCTTAGAAAAAGGATCTAAAAAAGATGATAGACATAGATATGCTACCAGAGAACCCTGGCTGTTATCTCTTTTCAAACGATGCTGGGGAGATAATCTATATCGGAAAGGCAAAAAATCTAAAGAAGCGTCTATCCAGCTATTTTCGGCAGGGTGAACACGATCAAAAGACAGAAGCATTGATGCAAAGGGTCCGATCGGTAGATTTCATAATAACAAAGACCGAGGTCGAGGCACTGATCTTAGAAAATACGCTCATCAAGAAGTATCAACCAAAGTACAACATCAGTCTCAAAGATTCAAAAGATTATGCGTTCATCCAGATTACCAGTGATGAGTTCCCCCGTATCGGGATTACACGAACGGATCATGCTAAAGGAAGATTATTCGGTCCGTTTGTCTCTGCAAAAGAGCGTGATTATGTTCTCTCTGTAATAAAGACGATCTTTCATCTTAGATCATGCCAAAAGATGCCTAAACGGCCATGCCTTCGGTATCACATCGGATCGTGCAGTGCTCCATGTATCGGAAGAATCGATAAAGATGAGTATCTAAAAGATGTAAAGATGGCAGAATTGGTCTTAGAGGGAAAGACCGATGAACTGATCCAAAATTTACGTTCAGAGATGTTGAATATCTCGGCAAGATTGGAGTTTGAACGGGCAATTAAGATACGAGACCAGATTACCGCTGTTGAACGCCTTAAAGAACGGCAAATGATGAAAAGAGAGAAGAAATATGATGAAGATATTATAAACTACGTTGTAAGCGACGGCAGAGTCTATCTGATGCTCTTTCACGTGTATAAAGGAACACTGGAAGAAAAACAGGAGTTTATCTTCGGCGAGGATGACGACTTTCTCGATGAGTTCCTCGTACAATACTATTCAGATCACGAACCACCGTCCGAGCTGATCCTGCCGGATCGTATCAATGATGCAGTCATAAATTTTCTCTCTTTGAGAAGAGAAAGGAGGGTGAAGATCACCGTCCCAAAAAAAGGGGATAAGAAGCGGCTTTTAGACCTTGTCGGAACGAATATAGAGATCAGGTTCTTTGGCAATAGGCTAAAAATTAAAAGTCTGGAAAGAGTGCTTATGCTGCCAAGACCGCCGAAAGTTATCGAATGTTTCGATATCTCGCACCTTTCTGGGAGGTTTATGGTCGGATCTATGGTACAGTTTCGGGATGGAAGACCCGACAAAAAGAATTACCGTAGATTCAAGATCAGAACGGTAGATCGGATAGATGATTTTGCTGCCATTGCAGAGGTAGTATTTAGAAGATATTCTCGCTTACTAAAAGAAAAGGGCAGATTTCCCGACCTAATCATCATAGACGGAGGAAAGGGGCAGTTATCTTCGGCATTCGGTGAACTTAAAAAGCTCGGGCTCAATATTCCACTCATAGCCATTGCAAA
This sequence comes from Halobacteria archaeon, assembly GCA_013329575.1. GTDB lineage: Archaea > Halobacteriota > Methanoliparia > Methanoliparales > Methanoliparaceae > Methanoliparum > Methanoliparum sp8915u. Next base: position 4,412 of record DUJX01000045.1, read on the forward strand.
GAGAGAAGAAGAGGTATATCTCCACGGTCGCCGTTTACCACTTCAGATTAACAAAGACGATAAAGCGTTGCTCTTCATCCGAGAGATTCGAGACGAGGCACACCGGTTTGCGATCGAATACAATCGCATGTTACGCACGAAAAAGGTGATAAAATGATACCGTTCTCTCTTAGATCAGATTTTACCCCAAAAGGTTCACAGCCGGATGCTATCAATGATCTTGTCTCAGGAATTAGGGATAATAGACAGTTTCAGACGTTGCTTGGTGTTACCGGTTCGGGAAAGACATATACAGTCGCAAACGTCATCGATGCGGTACAAAAACCAACTCTCGTGATCGCACACAATAAGACGCTGGCTGCCCAGCTCTACAATGAGTTCAAAGAGTTCTTCCCCGATAACAAGGTAGAATACTTCGTCTCTTATTACGATTATTACCAGCCAGAGTCATACATTCCTCCGAAAGACCTGTATATCGAGAAAGATGCCCAGATCAACCCAAAGATTGAACAGATGCGGCTGGCAGCGACCGCATCTTTGTTATCTCGGAGAGACGTGATCGTTGTAGCCTCGGTATCCTGTATATATGGCATAGGCAACCCAAAGAATTTTTCGGATATGGGGTTTGGGATCAAAATAAAGGATAGGATGCGTAGAAACGATATAATCCATAGACTGATCGAGATACAGTTTGAGAGGAACGATATAGAACTTATGCCCGGAAGATTCAGGGTTAAAGGTGATACGATAGAGTTAATTCCGGGGTATATGGATGATATAATCAGGATAGAGCTGTTTGGAGACGAGATCGATCGTATCATAAAGATTGATAAGAAGAGCGGCAGGAAGATCGAGGAGATGGATTACTTCCACATATTTCCTGCCCGCCATTTTGTAATACCAGAAGATGAGAAAAAAAGGGCGATCCGGTCTATATTAAATGAGCTTGAAGATTGGCTACCGAATCTCGGAATGGTTGAGGCTGACCGGCTTCGTAAACGTACTCTCTATGATATAGAGATGATCGAAGAGACGGGCAGCTGTAAGGGGATTGAAAACTATTCCCGCCATTTTGACGGGCGGACACTCGGCGAAAAACCGTACTGCCTGCTCGACTACTTTCCAGAAGACTTTATGATGGTAATCGACGAGAGCCATCAGACCATCCCGCAACTAAATGCGATGTATAAAGGAGACTATTCAAGAAAGAAATCGTTGGTAGACTACGGTTTCCGGTTACCATCGGCTTTCGATAACCGTCCTCTTAAATTCAGTGAATTTGAAGAGTATATGCGGGAAGTGATCTTCGTCTCGGCAACACCAGGCAGGTATGAACGAAAAAATTCCAGCCGGCTGGTAGAACAGATAATCCGCCCTACAGGGCTTGTCGATCCTGATGTCAAGGTACGGCCGAGTGAGGGACAGATCGATGATCTATTGAGAGAGATCCGCATGACCATAGACAGGGGAGACCGTGTTCTTATCACTACACTCACAAAGAGGCTGGCTGAGGAACTGACCGATTATCTTGCAGAACAGAGAGTCAGGACGAGATACCTACACTCGGAGATCGAGACGATCGAACGAACGGAGATTATTCGTCAACTGCGACTCGGTAAATTCGACGTCTTGGTCGGGATCAACC
>DUJX01000005.1 GCA_013329575.1 Halobacteria archaeon
ATGAAAGGATATGGGATAGATATCTTTTTGATAAGAGGTTAAGGATAGAAAAAGATCTAAAAGTTCGCAATAGGCTAAGAATGATATTCTCCTCAAAGATACAGATAGAAAGATGTGACAAAGATAATAAAAACAAAGGAAAGACCGGTACAGTATATACATGGAAGAAGATATGAAATAAAGGGGGTTTGAAGGATTAAAAACGAAAAAAGAGAGGAAGAAATAGAAGACTTTTAGACGATAATCTTGAAGATCTAAAAGACGGTTGAAGGTGCGAGACTATTGGACAACGAGAGAAGTAAAAAATCTAATAAAGGACGTTTTCAATGTAAAATTCACATTGAAACACGTTTCGAGGATATTGAGGAAGATTGGGATAACTTATCAGAAACCGTATGTGAATGATCTGACGAGATCTAAAAATGCAAAGGATATTTAAAAAAAATTAGAAAGAGGTGGAATATCTAAAAATATGGTTATAGGATTCCTCGATGAATCCTCTTATCATACCAACATCAATACCTTAAGATTATGGTCATTTCGCAAGTTGAGAATAAAGAATAATACGGCAAAGAAGGAGAGAGTGAATTCATTCGATTTATGCCTTGAATAGATAAAGCGTTTATTTTACAGAAGATTCGTCCAAAAAAAGTAGATGTTATCAGTTTCGTGGAGAAATAAAATATAAGAACAAGGGAAAGAGAATAGTAGTAATACTCGGCAACATCAAATCTAACAAGAACTTTAAAACAAAGATAATTGCTGATTATCTTGGTATCATACTCGTTTTTTTACCGCCTTATTTTCCTGATCTGAATCCGATAGAGGTCATTTGGAAAAGCATAGTGAGAGGATTGTCATCCCTCTTTTGATCTGCAGGGGCGAGGTCAAACAAGTTGTTGAAATGCTATTTTATGAACTCTATTCATCATTAATTTTGCTAAAAAGATGGATAAAGCCAGTTCTTGATATTTATAGAGTGTGTTGTAATGAATACGATATTATTTTTATCGAAGACTATAATTATAACAAAAGAACTTACGTAAGCAGGATTGCTAAATATATCTAAATGTAAAATATATCTAAATGTAGATAGAGGCAGTTTTCTTATTAAAAAAGGATGATAAGATAAAATAAATTTATTCTTTGAATATCTTACCTATCCTTTGTTGTATCGAAGCAATCGCTGTTAAATCCCCAACTCCTAAGTATCCGTTCTGCATCGTTCATGATTTTATCAATAAACTCTTTAACGGTTAATATATCGTCAATAACACCAACCGCCATAGATGGAGTACCGGAATCCTTTAATTTATGATGATAAAGTCTTTCGTACATTTTAGGATCAAAACAATCCTGGTTTACGATCATATCCCGTTTAAAGTTTTCAGGAATCGGACATTCCTTTGTGGCCATAAAGGCGGTTCCCATATAAACGGCTTGTGCACCCATTGATAAAGTGCCTAAAAATCCACGTGCATCGCCTATTCCTCCGGCAGCAATAAACGGAATCTTAAGCAGTCTGTTCGCCATTACCATGTTTACCATCGTCGTGTTTTGAAGCGGGTTCTTATATCCAGTCCCTTCTAAGCCAACTATTACTACCGCATCCGCTCCATCTCTTTCCGCGCTCAAAGCATGTTTCATCGTTGCACATTTATGAATCCAGTTTATCCCGTTATCCTTTAATCTATTGCCAATCTCTTTTGCCTTATATGCGGATGTAAAACAAGTTTTTATTCCTTCATCTATGACGATATCAATATACTCGTTATAGTCTGTAGGAGTTTCGATAGCATCAGCGGAGGTACGAGGCATAATTGAAAAATTTACCCCAAAGGGATTATCTGTTATACTCTTTGCCTTTCTGATCTCTTCTTTTAGCCCATCAGGAGTAAAGTTATGTGCGGTAATTATTCCAAATCCTCCTGCTGCCGAGACTGGAGCGGCCAAATCAGCCGTACCAAAAGCAGTATAGGCTCCTTGTATTATAGGATATCTACAACCTAACATCTGTGTGATCTTTGTTATCCATCTCATTATGATCCATCATTGATATTGTTAAGATAAGTATATAAATGCTTAGTATCCCATTTATGCAAAGGATATGAATGCTAAGTGATTTGGTAAATCTGTTCGATAGTAAAAGGATCTTTCGGATGAACAAGAGATATATAATGATAAAGGTATTTGCAGGTTTTCTTTATCATTTTGCTTTATCTTAAGGGCTTGCAGTAAAATAATAAGAGAACTTGAATCCATATTGCATGAGTCCGTCAAAAACTAGTATATATCATCAAGGAATCTTTTCAACGTTAAGAAAAATTAAATAAAAGCAATTACAGTCAATGAAACAAAAATCAATAGCAATAGATGCTGATGACAAGAAGATTTTATTCGTTTATCTCTCAAAATCCAGATCTGGTCTGGATACAATTTTCTTTTTAAAAAGAACATTAAAGCATTATATGAACAAAACCAGAATAATAGCAGATGTAGATAAAGGACCGTGGTATCTCTGGGTAATAAAGAGATTAGGATTGGCGTATGATCATCAAAAGTTTGGTGAAAGAAATGCAATAGAACTGTGGTTTTCTCCATTCAAACACAGAATAAAGAGATTCTGGAAAAGATTCCCATATAAAAGTTCAATGCATTCTATAGAGAGCTGGTGTTTGGCTTATGTTAGCATCTATAATTTAGGGAGATGTTTATATTGACAGTATCTAATAATCTATACATAAAGGATGTATCTTAGTTTGAATATGAAACGTCTGGTTAAAACCACGCGGAAATTTCAAGGTTTGTATTATGGATTTAAACTCGCTTAGAAAAAAGTTGTCCGATGAGATTGTTGATTTTTATATAAATGACGGAATAAAAGAGCTTTATCCGCCACAAGAAGATGCAATAAATGCAGGCATCTTTGATGGTGAGAATCTCGTGGTAGCGATACCTACCGCATCGGGTAAAACGATGATAGCAGAGATGGCAATGCTGAATTCGGTAAAAAACGGTGGAAAAGCCATATATATCGTTCCATTAAGGGCGTTGGCAAGCGAGAAATACGAAAGGTTCAAAGAATTTGAGAAATTCGGTTTAAGTATTGGTCTATCGCTCGGTGATTATGAAACAAGCGACGAACGGCTTGGAGATAACGATATAATCGTTGCAACGTCTGAAAAAGTGGACTCTCTCATAAGAAATAATGCGGAATGGTTGAAAGAATTGAGTATAATGGTTATAGATGAGATCCATCTGATTAACGATCCAAACAGAGGACCGACGTTAGAGATAATTATTAATACGATCAAAAGGTTGAACAAAAACGTTCAAACGATAGGATTAAGTGCTACGATAGGTAACGCGGAAGAGATTGCAGATTGGCTAAATTCTAAGATTATTTTGAATGATTGGAGACCTATAAAACTTTTTAATGGTGTATTTTTAGACGGGAGCATCTATTTTGACGATAATGATCCAAAAGATCATGGATTCTCAGATCTATCTTATTATAACAGATCTAAATATAGAGAGGTAAAGATTAGCAACAATAAACGAACGGATAAAGTGATTGCTTTGGTAGAAGATATGACCAGGAATGGCGGTCAATCCTTGGTCTTTGCCAATACAAGAAAAAATTCTGAAAGGTATGCAAAAAAGATCTCTGAGCATTTACAGATAGAAAAATTGATTGATACCGACGAGAGAATGAACGATCTCTCTAAAAAAATACGAGAGATAGATGATACAGACATTAGCGTATCATTATCAAAGATGGTATCTTCCGGAGTCGCTTTTCATCATGCAGGACTATCCAACAGCCACAGAACGGTAATAGAGAAAGGTTTTAAAGATGGGGTACTGAGGGTTATAGTAGCCACACCTACCTTGGCTGCCGGGGTGAATCTACCTGCAAGACGGGTGATAATATCCAGTTATAGAAGATACGACCCGAATTTTGGGAGCGTCCCTATCCCAGTACTGGATTATAAACAGATGGCTGGTAGGGCGGGAAGACCTGGTTTAGACCCTTTTGGAGAGGCAATCGCTATAAGCAAGAGTGAAAATGAACTTGATTTTATATTTGAGAACTACATATTTGCCGATCCTGAAGAGATATGGAGCAAGTTGGGTACGGAGAATGCTTTAAGATCTCACATCCTATCTGCAATAATTGGTTTTGCCAAAAGCCTCGATGAAGTTTTAGACTTTTTATCTACCACATTCTTTGCGTATCAGAACGATCTCTGGAAGATAGACTCCGTCGTTAGAAATGTCATATTATTCTTAGAAGAGAACGGATTCATCGATTTTGATGATCCTGATGAGGGAAAGACATTTCATCCAACCGATTTAGGACGATTGGTATCAAGGTTGTATATTGATCCATTATCGGCAAGCATAATGATAAACAGGTTAAAATCTTTAAATTGGTCGGATGATTCGGAAAAATCGGAAAAAGATCTTGTTTATCTTCATATTATCTGTATGACACCGGATATGCAGAAGATCTATCTAACGAAGAACGAAGATTTGAAACTTTATGAATTTATCCGGTCGAATAAAGATCTGTTACCACATTTAGATACAGACGATGAGATAGATGATTGGATTTTAGCATCTTTAAAGACAGCATTGATCATAAAAGAATGGATAAATGAGGAAAAAGAGAATAATATATGTGAAAGATACAATATCGGTCCGGGTGATCTGGCGAACATTGTAGATACGGCAGAATGGCTTGTAAGATCATTGTATAGCATTGCGTATTATTTAAACATCCCATATAGTTATGATATACGGAATTTATCTATACAGGTACGAAAAGGTGCAAAAAAGGAACTGATGGATCTGGTCAGACTAAAAAACATAGGACGGGTTCGAGCGAGAAGGTTGTACAATGCAGGGTATAAATCGATAGAAGATCTAAAGAAAGCGAGCATCGAAGATTTATCGCGGATAGAAGGTATAAATGTCTTGCTTGCAACATCTATATTGGAACAGTTGGAGACTTATAATGATGAATACTAACATTTTTGGCGGAAGAGTTGTGGTTGACGATGTCAATAGATTTATAAAAGACCTTAAAGAGATTGGAGAGAAGAACGATCCATATATCTTGCAGGTAGTCGATGCGGGTTATCTTATAAGTATCGATCAGGTACATCTTGCAGTAAGAAAGACGATAGAATCGTTTAGAAGAAGAGATAATATTTCCAACGATCCATCCATAGAGTTTCTGCTTTATTTATCTGGTAAGAGAAGCATAAACAAGGCAATAAAGATTGGAGTTGAAAATGGGGATAATTATGCCGTGTTCGTGATCTGTGACGAGGATGTAGATAAATTAGAACGGATCAGACAAGATATAACAGAAAAATTTGTTATCCGACCGATAGATATTGGAGATTTAATTCGATATGATGCAACAAAAAAGAATAGATTAATGGATTTCTACGATATAACAGAAGAAGAAATAGATGCTGTCGGAGAGAAAAAACTTCTAAAACTTATATTAGAACGCGAGGTCTTATTAGATCTGCTAAAATAAAGTTAAAAATTTAAAGATTACAAAGTACGATCATAAAGATTTTGCACATTTGTTTGTACAGACAAAAATAGATTATTCTTTCTTACTAATCTCGCTTTTATTGTTCTCGCGTCTCTTATTCATCCATTCGATATAGTTACAATACGGGCAGCCGAGATTCCATGTCTTCTTATTATCGTACAGCACTTTTAAAAGTTTTATTCCATGCTCCTTGCAAAGTTCGTCTGTTACAACCAATCGTCCCTTTTTAGGAAGTGGAAGAGAAAAATCACAATCAGGATATCTTGAACAACCAACAAACCGTGTACCTTTCCGTGATCTTATTATTATCAGGTCACCACCGCATTTCTCGCACCGTCCTATTATCTTTTCGTCTTTTATTCTATCGTACAATTCCTTAGATATCTCATTCTCGTTCTCTCTCAACGTTTCGAATATCTCGGATAACAGATTTTTAGACTCGTTTATCACATCTTCCTCAGTTGTTTTACCCTCCGTTATCGAATACATATCTTCTTCAAGTTTACTCGTCATATCCGGATTTGTTATGTCTTGTGCGTATTTTTCGAGCGTATCTATAACAGTCTGTGCTATCTTTGTCGATTTAAGCGGGTTGTCATGAACGTAACCGCGTGTGTAAAGTTTGCTTATAATCTCATGCCTCGTTGATTTTGTCCCTAATCCCAACGTCTCCATCTTGTCGATGAGCTTACCTTGGCTATATCTACGCGGAGGAGTGGTCTTCTTCTTTTCTAGCATGATATTATCGATAATAACTCGATCTTTTTCGACTAATACAGGCAGCAATACTTCTTCTATGTTTTTATAATAATATACAGATCTCCATCCTTTATCTACGAATCTTGATCCTTTAGCATGGAATATCTCTCCATTTATATCTATCTCTACCTTCGTATTCTCTATTATAGACGGATCACTTAGAGATGCCAGAAATCTTCTCGTGATTAACTCGTAAATCTTCCAGTCTTGATCGTTCAATTTTTCTCTCGTCTCATATCCTACTGGATGAATGGATGGGTGGTCTTTTGTCTCTTTACCCCGTTTAAGTTTGTTAATATCTATCTTTTTATCCAATAGATCTGTTGCATAACTAAAAAACTCATCCGATTTAGATAACATTACTAATACTTTATTAATCTCCATACCGGCATACGAGGTATTATCGGTTCGAGGATAGGATATCAAACCACGATTGTATAGGCTTTCTGCAATGTTCATCGCTCTCGATACCGTAAAACCGATCGATGACGCTGCTTTCAGAAAAGATGTTGTATTAAAAAGAAGAGGCGGCTCAGTCTTTATCATCCTTCTTTCTATCTTTGTTACGATGCCCTCTTTTACTTTTTCTATAGCATTTTTTATCTTTTTAGCCTCTTTCTCGTTTTTAAACCGATTTTTCTTATGTTTGGCAAGAAAGTTTCTTCCACCTTTTGAACATTCTGCATATATCTCCCAATAAGGCTCTGGCACGAAGTTCTCTATCTCATCGTCTTTCTTCTTTATTAAGGCTAAAGTTGGCGTCTGTACTCTTCCTACAGATAGATAATTGTTTCCTAAACGTTTTGCAGAAAGAGATAAAAAACGGGTCAAACTTGCTCCCCAGATCAGGTCGATGATGCTTCTAGCATTAGCAGAACTTGCCAGGTTATAGTCTATATCTAACAGATCAGAAAAGCTTTTTTTAATCTCTTCTTCTGTTATTGCGCTATATTTTGCTCTTTTAATCTTGATCTCTTTGTTAACATCTAATATAACATCTAATGCCTCAACACCGATCAATTCTCCTTCTCTATCGTAATCCGTGGCAATAATAACTTCATCGGCATTTTTTCCCAATTTTTGCAATGCTTTTATATATTTCTCGGATATTGGCTTTTTTTCTATATCAGACCACAAAAGTTCTTCCGGCATGGTATTCAACCAATCATTTTTGTCTTTAGGAAATTCCAGCGTTAATATATGTCCTTTAAGACCTATGACGTCTACATTGTCCCCATCTTTGGAATAAAAAGAGTAGACATTTATATTCTCGATTTTTTTAATCTTATAGTCCTTGCCCGATAGAATCTCCGCGATTCTTTTGGCGGTACTATTCTTCTCGGTTATTATTAATCGATTCAAAGATACTTCCTCAATAGATTGATAACTTCTTTAGGGTCGCTCCTACCTTTGGATAATGCCATCACCTTTCCAACCAGATAGTTTAATGCCTTACCCTTGTTATTATGGTAATCTTCCACAGCATCCGGATTTTCTTCGATGACTCTCTTTACTAAGACCGATATCTCATCTTCCCCGGCTTTTCCGAATCCTTTCTCCTTAATAATCTGTTCTGGATCTTTTCCAATATCTATAACCTCTCTTATCAGCTCTATAGTATTTCTATCTGTTATCTCTCCAGAGACAAATTTTTTTAAAATTTTTATAGTCTTATCAACGGTCAGGTCTGACTCTTTTAACTTGATATCTCTATAATTTAGTTCGCCTTTGATAACATCGGCTATCCAGCTAGCCGCAATGTTAGGCTCTATCTCTTTTGACACCGTCTCAAAATAATCTGCAATATCTATATCCGACGTCAAAGACCTTGCATGCTCTTCTTTTATTCCATATTTTTTAATGAATCTCTGCCTTTTAGCG
>DUJX01000127.1 GCA_013329575.1 Halobacteria archaeon
AATCCAAAGAGATCTCTCCTAAATTTTAAAATCTCCTCTCCCTTATTTGTACCTGCTTCTACGAGATATATATTATCGAGTTCTGTGAACAGCAGATCGAAATTCTTTGATAAAGAGGGACCTGTTCCCATAGAATCGCAAAAACAGTTGATGTCAGGTCTCATGCAAGTCATCGCAACGATCGTCGTATTTTTCCTTCTGGAGAAGTAGTAAGGGTCTATATGCTCTCCGCCAAAGATCTCATCAAATATCATTAAGGCATTCACGTCACACGGTCTCATCCCAAATATTATCCTTTTTTTATCGTCTATTTTTGAGGTTATCTCTATATCATTACCTTTTTTCTTAAAATTAAATATTTCCTCTGTTTTTGGAAGGAAAAATTCCTTTGGTGGCTCCAAAGTATTGGTATAATCGAGTGCAATCTCTGTATCATCCAATAATGGCATGAAAAGAACATCTCCATGAAGATCCACCGGTACTATGACCTCAAAATCTCTTCTTAAATCTTTAAGCCATTCTAAAATATCCTTTTTATCTATCTTCCACATAATCAACTCGATCTATATTTGCTGCACAAACCTTAAATTCCGGAATCTTTGAGACAGGATCCAATGCAGAATTTGTTAGCACATTTGTAACCTCTTTGGAGAAATGAATCGGTATGAAAAGCGTTTTTTCTGGCACAACATCAGTTATCATTGCATTGATGGTTATATTACCCCTTCTCGTCGATACTTTCACTTTTTGACCATTTAAAACACCGATATTTTTTGCATCTGCAGGATTTATCTCTACAAATCCATTGGGAACTTCTCTATTCAATGTTCCTGACCTTCTTGTCATCGTCCCTGTATTGTAATGAACCAATACCCGACCTGTCGTCAGCAGAAATGGGTACTCTTCATCCGGCATCTCGTCTGGGGGTTTATATTCGATCATATGGAAAACTCCTTTTCCTCTGGGAAATCCATTCTCATAGAGATATCTCGTGCCGGGGCTATCTTTAAAAGGACAGGGCCACTGCACTCCTCCATATTCAAGCCTCTCATGAGATATTCCTCCGTAAATCGGTGTAAGTTTGGATACTTCATCCATTATCTGCCTCGCTGATTCGTAATTCATCTTATAACCGAGCCTGTTTGCTATCTCACACACAATCATCCACTCATCTTTACCACAGATCGGATCGATCGCTTTTCTTACAAGTTGAACACGTCTTTCCGTATTTGTAAACGTTCCGTTCTTCTCTGCGTAGCTACAGGCAGGTAATACAACATCTGCAAGTTCTGCAGTCTCGGTTAAGAATATATCCTGAACGATAAGAAGATCTAACTTTTCTAGCGCATATTTCACGTGGTTTATATCTGGATCAGATAACACCGGATTCTCACCTACGATGTACATTCCCTTTATCTTTCCGTCAGCCGCGGCGTTTATCATCTCTATGACTGTCAGTCCATCATTTTTTGGTAATGATACCTGCCATGCTTTCTCAAACTTTTCTCTCGCCTTTTCGTCGGAAACAAGCTGATAACCAGTATATACATCGGGCAAAGCACCCATATCACATGCTCCTTGGACATTATTCTGCCCCCTCAACGGATTGACCCCAGTGCCCTCTTTTCCGATGTTTCCCGTCAATAATGCGAGGTTTGCAAGCGATAGCACGTTATCCGTTCCTGTTATGTGCTGTGTGATGCCAAGACAATAGATGATCATACCCCTCTCGGCGTTTGCATACATTTTAGCCGCAGATTTGAGGTCGTCCGCCCGAACTCCCGAGATCTTTTCGACCATTTCTGGTGTGTATCTCTCAACCGTTTTACGAAATTTTTCGAAGCCTTCTGTTCTCCTTTTGATAAATTCTTTATCATCCAATCCATCGTTTATAATGACGTTCATCATCCCGTTCAATAATGCGGCGTCACTGCCCGATCTGACTCTCAGATGAATATCCGCAAATCTTGCCAATGGTGTTATTCTTGGATCAACGACGATCAACTTTGACCCAGTCTCGATCGCTCTAACTATCTCCGATCCTACCAATGGGTGTGCCTCGGTCGTATTGCTGCCGATTACAAGAATGACATCTGCAGATGCGATCTCATCGATCGAGTTCGTCATGACACCACTGCCAAATGCCATCGTAAGCCCGGCAACGGTGGAAGCATTGCAGAATCTGGCACAATTATCTATGTTATTCGCGCCGAGAACGGCCCTCGCAAATTTCATCATTAAGAAGTTCTCCTCGTTCGTACACTTTGCCGAGATCAAGACCGCCAGACTATCATCTCCATATCCGTCTTTTATATCTTTTAGCCGATCGGCAACAAGATTCAATGCATCGTTCCATGTGGATTTTACGAACTTACCATCTTTTTTGATCAATGGTTTTTTCAGTCTATCGGTATTGTGAATAAATTCGTGTGCATTCCACCCTTTTACACATAGTCTGCCTTTGTTGATCGAGTGTGTAGCCGGGGTTATACCGATCACTTCTCCGCTAATGATATCTAAATAAAAATTGCATCCACATCCACAATATGGACACGTCGTGAGTACTCTTTTATCTATCATTGTTTTAAACGGGATTATATTTATTTTAATGATTATAATAATGGGTCTGAAGTTCTATGATTGGTAAATCAAACAATTAAAGAAAGTGCTTTATAAATTGTTATAAATAAACTAAAATAGTAATTCATACAGCCGTTTTATTCTTCCAGTTTTAACAGGTCTTCCAGCCTTAAAATCCCTTTGTATAAAGCAGATCCGATCACTACACCATCAACACCAAGTTTTTTAAGGCGGGACACGTCATCTATGCTTGAAATCCCACCGGAGACCATCAAAGTCGTATCTTTGTCCCTTATACTCTCTAAAATCTTTTTTACCGGTTTGATATCGATACCGCTCATCCTACCCTCGACGTTAACGTTTGTATAAAAAAATCTTCGGATGCCTAAATCTTCAAATTTTTTAACGAATATATCCGGTCCGATATCACTCTTTGACTGCCACCCATCCATCATGACTTTCTCATCCTTGCTATCCAGTGAGACGACGATACGATCTTCACCAAAATTTTTTACAAGAGTTTTGGCAATGGGCGGATCTCTAACGGCCAATGTGCCTATTATCACCTTGTCTATATATTTTAACATATTTGATACGTCATCCATCGATCGTATCCCACCGCCCGATTGGATCTTGACAGGAAGATCTGAAATTTGTTTAATGATCTCAAAATTTTCTGTTCTACCTTTCAATGCCCCGTTTAGGTCTACTATGTGAATCGTCTTTGCTCCTCTCGCTATCCACATTTTTGCAACATCAACCGGGTTTTCCAAGCTGACGATCTCTTTTGATGGGTCTCCTCCCACGAGCTGCACACATCTTCCATCTTTCAGATCGATTGCAGGTATTATCTTGAACATTTTAAGATGGTTTGTAAGACATATTATTTTTATTTATCTTTATTATAGTACTTGAACACATTATATAGTGCACGGGTTGCAAACGTTAAACTGTTATATACAGGTAATCCTAATCGTTCATACTTTTCTCTTGTCCTTTGTACATCCTCAAATGGCTCTAAAACCACAACAGTCGGTTTTGTAATCTTATCTAGACTGGTTACCTCATCCTCAACAATTTGAATCTGCCCGGGGTAGTAATACATATTATGATGCAACATAATTAGAGCGTCTATTTTTGGGTCTTTCATCAAAACCTTCAAAGCATTTTTGTAGAAAGACGGATTGAATATCGCATAATCCGACAGATCGATAGGATTTTTCAGGTTGGTACCGATGCTAGGAACTATTTTTTCCA
>DUJX01000152.1 GCA_013329575.1 Halobacteria archaeon
GATATGTACTCAAGATCCAGACCTCGAGAGACGAATAAACCCTGATGTTGCATCCCACCGTCTATCCAATCTGATCCGTGCTTGGAGCATGGAGATAAGAGAGATGTTAGGGGGTATGGGAATGAACGCCATAGAGAGCTTGAGAGGAAATAGAGATCATCTACGAGGGATCGGGCTGCATAGATGGGAACTTGATGTCCTCGGAATCAAGGGGGCTGGAGAATGAATACTGTAAAGATAGATGCGTATGACCTCTCTTCTAAAAAACTGAACGATTCTTTGAGAGACTGCCTGTTTGGGGATGAAGAAAATATTATTTTAACGAATGTCTATGGACATCGATACATAGGAACCCGACTTTTCTCTGAAGATAACCATAAAAAATTGAACATAGAAATTTTTGGTACTCCCGGTAACGATCTCGGAGCTTTCTTGGACAGACATAGGATTGTTGTTCAGGGCAATGCTCAAGACGGAGTCGGTAACACGATGAACAGTGGCGAGATCGTAGTTGAGGGGAGGGCAGGAGATGTTGTCGGCATGTCTATGCGGGGCGGGAAGATCTTTATACGTGATAGTGTTGGCTACCGTGCTGCGATACATATAAAGGGTTATGAGGATAAGAAACCTTTTATTATCATTGGAGGGACAGCCCAGGATTTTCTCGGGGAGTATATGGCCGGTGGCGTCGTAGTGATACTCGGCATCGGTTATAAGCAGCATAAAACGAGATTCATAGGAGGAGGAATGCATGGTGGTGTGATCTATATCCGAGGAGAGGTTAAAGAGGACCAATTGAGTAAGGATGTCGGCGTCTTCGAGTTGGATGATGAAGATAAGCGATATCTGCGAGAGTATATCGAAGAATATACCGAAAGATACCAAATTCGATTGGGAGCAGATATGGAAGAAGAGTTTATCAAACTATTACCCATCTCTCAAAATCCATACAACCAACTTTACATGCATTAGTTCATCTTTATTCTTTTACCATACAAGTTTATCTTAGAATATGCCAAATGAAGAAGTTTATACTGCGAAAACAATTATAAAAACCGTGATGATCTTTAAATGATCGGAAAAAGAGGATTTGTATCTCCGTATATGGCCTCATCCTCTATCTTTTTATCATATCTCATATCTGTTTTATATTGCCGAAGTGTAATCCGCACTCTTTTTTTGCGTTACTCTCCCACCACCATCGCCCGTCCCGCTCATGCTCTCCTGGATTTATAGATTTTGTACAGGGTTCGCAACCGATCGATATATACCCTCTATCGTGAAGTTCGTTGTAAGGCACTTTATTCTCTAGTATATACAGCCAGACCTGTTTTAATGTCCAATTTGCGAGAGGATTAAATTTAACTAATCTATCATCGAAGAAAGTGGGATCCATCTGAACGATGGGTATGTTTGCGCGAGTGCCTGGATTTTGATCATGTCTTTGGCCTGTAATCCATGCGTTGATACCAGAAAGTCTTCTCTTTAATGGCTCAACCTTTCTTATCCGGCAGCATTCGTTATGTGAATCTTTATAAAACGAGAAGAACCCTTTATCTGAGGCAAGCCTCTCTACCTCCGTATATCTTGGGAACATTACATCAATTTTTATGCCATAATGTTCGCGTACTCTATCCAAAAATCTATATGTCTCGGGATGAAGCCTTCCTGTATCGAGTGTAAATACATTAAAATCACTATTTGTCCGTATAGCCATATCTATAAGAACAACATCTTCTGCGCCAGAGAAGGATATATTAATACCAGGAAAGTTTTTGATAGCATAACTGATGATCTCATAAGGTTCTTTTAACATCAAATCGTTATTAAGCCTCTTAATATCTTCTTTGTCCATAATTACCTCCCTTTTTAAGATTTTTTATTCATCATCGACTCTATCAAAATTTGGGCCACTTCTGGTCTTGTTATGACTTTATCAGGGACGATTCCACGCGAAAGCATCTCTCTCATCCTTGTTCCTGAAAGGGATATATGATCCTCCGGATTATGCGGGCATGTCTTTATTGAGGCCATCGACTCACATTTTTTACAGTAGAATATATCATCAAATTTTAATATGTTTATATCGAGTTCGCCTGGTCTTATCTTATCAAATATCTTTTGTGCATCAAACGGGCCGTAGTATTTGCCGACACCTGCATGGTCTCTACCTATTATAAAATGTGTGCAACCATAATTTTTTCTCACGATGGCATGAAAGATTGCCTCTTTCGGTCCTGCATATCTCATTGTTGCAGGGAATACGCCCAGAACTACCTTATCTTTGGGAAAGTATTCTTTTAATAATACCTCATAACACCGCATTCTAACATCTGCAGGTATATCATCGGCTTTTGTGCCTCCGATGAGTGGATGAATGAACGCACCATCAACGATCTCCAAAGCACATTTTATCAGATGCTCGTGAGCTCTATGTATAGGATTTCTCGTCTGAAAGCCGACGATACTCTTCCATCCTCTATTATAAAAAATCTCTCGTGTTTGATACGGTGTTAAGCTATATTCTTTAAAATTATTGGGGAATATACTTAAATCGGCATAAGCTTTACCGGATATAACAGTTTGATTTTCATTAAGAGTCATGGCAACACCGGGGTGTTTCTCATCATCGGTTTGATAAACGATCTCTGCCTCTTTTCTTACATCTCTATCAAAGACTGCCTCAACATCTACATATCCTACTATCTTATCGTTAAAACTTAAACCCAACTCACCACTTGCATCATCAGGTTTAATCTTATTATCCAGCGGCAGGGTTATAGGAAATGGAAAAAGAGTTCCATTTTCAAGGTGCATATTTTTGAGAACATTTTTATAATCTCTCTCGTCCATAAAACCATTTAATGGACTTAAACCGCCATTGGCTATAAGTTCCAGATCAGAGAGCACCCTTCGAGATATAGATATTTTATGTCTTTCTAGCTGTCTAATTTGGATATCGTCTAATATGGCTGATTGGCTTAATATCAATCGGCCTCCATGTGCATTACTCGTTATGTTACTATTGTTATCTTCCATCAATAGCCGACCTCTAAATGTTATAAAACATTATATATTAATCTCAACATATATGCTTTAGTGTTAATAATCACAATCTTAGCAAAATCTATATAAGGTCATCTAAAAATTATACATTTGACATTAATGTGAAAGAATAGCATTATCTCATGCAGAATAAAATGTCTTATAAAGAGTGTAGTAATTTTACAATTGAAAAGAGTATTATTGCAGAGGAAGCATGTCCTTCTTTTCCTCGTGGAAAAAATACTTGCACAAAGAATTTAAAGATCCCTTCACGATTAAAGGTGATAAATATAAAATATTGAAAGAGTTTAGAGCGACGAGAGATGATATCAAAAATGGATAAGAAGGAATGTTTGGAGAATGATATAACTGAATTAATGGCTAATCATTACATATATACTTAATATTTAAAAAAAGAATTGATAAAACTTATTCAGATGTCTTTTTTAAATATCCGTCTTATCATCTTTATTGCCTATCAAGAAAGATTTTTTCTCCTTTGCTAACAGCCACGAATCCTAGTCTTTCAAGATATTTTTTCGCCTCCCCCTCTCCAAATACCAATAAATCCAGAAGATCCTCTTCTTCGTCAATATCTGTGCCTGCAAACAGGGAATCGTATAGATGATAAGACAATCCGTTCTCTATTGCAATCTTCTCATGATTTTTAAAACTTATTCCATAATAATCTACCCGAAACTTGGAACGATTTTTGATAAAGAGCATGTTTGTTCCGCCTTTTCGTCCGGGAACGATAATGAGGTCTTCTTCTCTGTTTAAGATCTCTTGTATTATTTTTGTATTTACCAAAGGTAGATCCGACATAAGTATCAATAAATGACTATTATCCTCGATGCTTTTGACGGATATCAGCTCGTTGAGTGCATCGTTCAGTCGTCTCGTATCTACAATTACCCTGAATCGTTCATCTTTTATACAATCAGGAACATCGTTGGTCGTTGTTAAGACGGATATTTTGATATCATTAAGACTTTGTCTTTTAAATGAGATTATCGTGTTTAACACATCTTGAAACATTTTTAATGCGAATTCTTCCCTTTCTTCTAAATTCATCATATTAGAAAGCCTTGATTTTGCGCTTTTCCACTTAAAAGGTATTATTATGTCTAATTTATCCGATTCGGTCATCTTGAACACACTTCCAGATTATAAAAAAATAAATATATCTTTTTTAATACTCTTTTGATAGATAAGAATGATGCGAAATCATGCAGGAAGGTATGTAACTTTTTCCAAGAATGTGTTTATTCCAGTAACGAACGTCTGTAGAAATAATTGCTTATATTGTGTATTTAAAAAAGATATAAACGATAAAGGTGCTTTTTTACTTACTTTTGACGATGTTGAAAAGATCTTAAAGAAAGGTCGGGACGAAGGATGTATAGAGGCGATGTTTACGTTCGGCGAATATCCTGAAAAAGTAGATGGTTTTGGCAGCATGCTTAAAAAAGAAGGATACGATAGTTTTATAGATTATATCAGAGATCTCTGCCTTCTTGCGTTAGATTTAGATATGCTTCCGCATACAAACCCTGGGTCTATATCCTTGGATGAACTTAGTGTGTTAAAAGATGTAAACGCGAGCATGGGGCTTATGTTAGAGGAGGCGGCATCGCTCGAAGTACATAAAAACAGCCCAGGTAAAACGCCTGAACATAGAATAAAAACCATAGAATCTGCGGGAAGGCTGAAAATACCGTTTACTACCGGTATCCTCATTGGAATAGGCGAGACCGAGGATGATAGGATAAGATCGTTAAAGATAATACGAGATTTACATACCAGATATGACCATATTCAAGAAGTGATCATCCAAAACTTCCTGCCTAAAAAAGGGACTGTTATGGAATCTTGCAAACCTTCTTCTATAGATGAGATAAAAGAGACCGTAAAACTTGCAAGAGGTATTCTTCCAGATGATATCGCGATCCAAATCCCACCAAACCTGATCCCGTTCGATCTATTACCCGAATTAGTAAGATGCGGTGTGGATGACCTGGGCGGAATCTCAACGGTTACGTTAGATTATATAAACCCAGAATCATGCTGGCCGACCGGGAAAGAGTTAAGGTATATATTAAAAGATTTTATATTAAAGGAAAGATTACCAATATATCCCAGATTTGTGAAAGATGGATGGTATAGCAAAAAAGTAGGGAGAGTGATTGAATTCTATGCAGACGAAGATGGATTTAAAAAAGAGTGAGACGGAAGAACTCATCGATAAGGCATGGCAGGGCAGATTAGAACGGGATGATGCGATCGCCTTGTATAACATAGATCCGATAACTTTGTTCCGATTAGCCGATTCTATGCGGAAGAGGGCAGTAGGTGATTATGTAACGTATGTTGTAAACCGAAATATAAATTTTACCGATATCTGTATAGGTGATTGTGCTTTCTGCTCCTTCCGATACAACGAAGGATATATCTTATCGATCGATGAGATTCTTAAAAAAGCAGAGGAGGCGGTAGAACGCGGTGCAACCGAGGTTTGCATACAAGGTGGATTATTAGATAATATGAAATTGGAAGATTATAAGATGATCGTTACATCCATAAAAGATAGATTTCCCTCGTTGCATATACATGCATTCTCGCCTATGGAGGTTTATCATGCCGCGAAAACATCAAAGATGGACTTTAGAGATGTGTTAAAAGAACTTAAAAAGGCAGGGCTCGGGTCTATGCCGGGTACTGCTGCCGAGATACTTGTAGATAGCGTAAGATCGAAGATCTGCCCGCATAAACTCTCATCGGATGAATGGGAAGATGTCATTAAAGAAGCGCATAGATGCGGAATACCCACTACATCTACCATTATGTATGGGCATATAGAGTCCATAGAAGATAGGATCGATCATATTCTTAGGATACGAAGGATTCAAAAAGAGACAGGCGGATTTACCGAATTTGTCTTGCTTCCTTTTATGAATAAAAACAACGCGTTAGGTAAGATCGCAGGCAGAAGATGTGGAGTAGATGATATGAAGACGCATGCAATCTCGAGAGTTCTTTTATACAATGTTATAAACAACATCCAGGCATCATGGGTAAAATTAGGCTTAAATATGGCCCAGATAAGCCTTTTGTTTGGTGTAAACGATCTGGGCGGTACTTTAATGGAAGAAAAAATATCAAAATCGTCTGGATCGAAGGTAGGAGAATATCTTTCACCCGATGATATAGAAGAACTTATATTAAAAGCTGGTAGGATACCTCGTAGACGGGATACGCTTTATCTATTGGTCTAATAAATTGAGCTAAAGATTAAATAAAAATTAAAAATTATAGAAGAAGAGATGACCTATTAAAGGAGAAGGAGAAAAATATTTTGAGGATGCAAAAAGATTTTAAAGTGTTCAAAGCCCTAAAATCAAGCAATTTACTTCGATCAATAGTAATTCTTACACTAATAGGTCTGGCTATAGTTATTATCGGTCTTGCCTTGCTTTGGATGTATATGCCTGATGGTGCGACGCTATCAGATACCATTTCGGGATGGGGGATAAATTTTGAACGGCTGTTGCAGTACGGATATCCAGGTCTTTTTGTAATTACATTGATTGCTGGGACTTTTATTCCCACAGGAAGCCCTATCGCGATTGGAATGGCTGGAATGCTCGGTATGGAAAGGATACCAACAATTATTTGTGCAGGGTTTGGATACACTATCGGTATACATATCGATTATTTTTTGGCAAGGGCATTGGGAAAACCTTTTGTTGTAAAAAGAATGACGGAAAAGACATATAACGAGATTACAACTTGGTGGAACAGATGGGGGTTTGCTCTTCTTATAATCTTTGCCGTCTGGCCTGGTTCTCCGCTCGATCTAATCGCACTGATCTGTGGGTTATTCAAATTCAAATTACGCTATTTTGTACCTATTGTACTATGTAATAGTTTTTGGAGCTCGTACTTTTTTGTTTACATAGGGTCATCCGTTGCATCCGTGTTTGGATGGTAAAAAGATAATTTTTATTTATACCTTTTTTGCATTACATGAAGGATAAGGTTTTTATAGCTTTATAAAATGTATTTACAAAATAAAGAGGAGGTTAAAATATGGCTGAAGAATTTCCCTTTGATATAAGTCCGATGTATGAGGGGGAGAGGATAAGAGGAACAGATTTCTATGTGGAGCTGGGCGGGACAAAAAAACCGGGATTCGAACTTATGGAAGTTGCACCGATGAACGAAGTAGAAGACGGAAGGTTTACTTTAATTGGACCAGATATTCCAGACATTCCTGAAGGATCCAGTATTGCTTTTGCACAGATCTATAAGGTTGCAGGAGAAAAATTGGAGAAGGATCTAGAGAGTGTTTTGGAGAGAAGAATTCATGATTTCCAAAACTACATCCAGGGATTCATGCATTTGAACCAGAGATATGATATATGGCTAAGATTAAGCAAAGAGGACGTTAAAAAAGGAGTAACGTTTAAAACGATAGCAGATGCTACGATGATGTTGTTCCGAAATGAGCTTCCGTTTATAGAGAAGATTGAGGCAATTTATATTACAGATGAAGAAAAAGTCAAGGAAAAGTTGGAAGAGGCTAAAAAAATCTATAAACAGAGGGACGAGCGGGTAAAAGGACTTCATGATGAGGATGTTGAGGAGTTCTATGGATGTACCTTGTGTCAATCATTCGCACCGACAAGCTGCTGTTGTGTATCTCCAGACAGGGTATCTCTATGTGGAGCAATAACTTGGGCAGATGGAAGAGCTGCGGCTAAAGTCGACCCAGAGGGACCAAACTTTGCGATACCGAAAGGAGAATGTATCAATCCGATAACCGGAGAATATTCTGGTGTCAACGCGATGGTTACAGAAAAATCTGGCGGATCTTACAACCGCATGACCCTGCATTCGTTCTTCGATGCGCCACACACTTCTTGTGGTTGTTTCGAGGTTATAGGATTCTATATTCCTGAAGTAGATGGTATCGGCTGGGTAGATAGAGATTTCCCAGGAAAAGCACCGAACGGTCTATCCTTTGCCAACATGGCAGGACAGGCTGGTGGTGGTAAACAGATAGTCGGTTTCCTCGGTGTTGGTATCGGTTATTTCGGCTCAGATAAGTTTATACAGGCGGATGGAGGATTTTCCAGGACAGTATGGCTGGCTTCTACGCTTAGAAAGAGAATAGAAGAGAATATACCTGCAGAATTAAAAGATAAGATTGCTGACGAGAAAATACCTGACATTGATTCGTTAAAGAAGTTTTTACTAAAAGTAGAACATCCTGTGGTAACAGGTGTCACAAGAAAGGTGGACAACAAGCAGATTACTGAAGGATGGACGCTTAAAAAGATTACAGGAAAACTCAAGAATGATGTTCTAAAATACATTGAAGAATGCGGCGGGGATGTAGATCTCGATGTTGTGGCGGACAGGCTGGCATTGAGCGAAAAGCAATTCATGCAGGTTGTAGATGAGCTGGCTAAGGAAGGACTCATAGAGATGGATGAGTAATTATAGAAAGAGCGTGTTTTTTAAAATATAGAGGTGAAATATAATGGCTAAAAAACTAAAATTAAGTCTTAAAACGCCTGGTGAGGCAAAAAAGACTGAGACACCTTCAGGTGCCGCTCCGGCAGCTGCGGCTCAACAACCAGCGGCAGCTCCTATCGCGCCGATGGGCGGTTTTGGTATGACCAGCATGCCTCAAATCTCTTTTGCTGCACCGCAGCCTGCGGCTGCCGAGGGAGGTATTAAACTAATTCTAAAGAATGCGAAGATAGAGATCGGGCAGATAATCCTAAAAAGCAAGAAAGATGAGAAGGAAGAAGAGTAATCTCTCTTCTTATCTTTTATTTATATTTTATAAATTATTAATGACAGGTAAATCGTATGACAAAAATAATTGCTGTGTCAGGAAAGGGTGGAACAGGTAAAACAGTACTATCTGCCATGTTGATAAGGTATCTTATTGAGAATAAAAACGGCAAGAGTATCTTGGCAGTAGATGCCGATCCGGATGCTAATTTGTCTGATGCGTTAGGTGTCAAGGTAGATAAGACCATCGGTGATATAAAAGAGTATATGGAGCAAAGTAAGAGCGAGATTACTGGAGATAAGATGCTACATTTCGAGGCTAAGGTAAACGAGACTTTAGTGGAGGAAAAAGATTTTGATCTTCTCGTTATGGGTAGGTCTGAGGGACCGGGATGCTATTGTTATGTAAACAATCTTCTAAGAGAGGCGATATCTACTCTGATAGATAACTATGATTATGTAGTGATAGATACGGGTGCTGGACTAGAACATTTTAGCAGGCAGATAATAAAAGATATCGACAATCTTTTGATAGTGACGGATCAATCAAAGAACAGCATTAATACCGCACAGAATATAAAAGAGATTGTTGATGAGTTAAATTTGAATATAAAAAATATATCTATCGTTGCAAATAAAATTTCTAGCAAAAATGCCATTGGTCTAATCGAGAAATATGCATCAGAGATCCCGCTAAAACTTATTGGGGCATTACCGTTGGATGACAATATCGTTGATATAGATTTAAATGGTAAGACGATATTAGAACTACCCGAGACGTCACCTGCATACGTAGAGACTACAAATATTGCAAAAAAAATTGGACTGCCGTGAAATAACAACTGTCTTACTGATTTTGTAAGAAATTTTTAATCTTCATGGATTAATAAAGATTATTTATCTAAATTGAGGGAAATAAATGTCAGAAGAAGATAAAGAGATTAAAGATTTAAGCCTAAATTTTAATGATATTCAAGATATGATGGAGAAGTATGGGGTAGAAGCATTAAAAGGTATCACTATAGAAGGAGACCTGGAGATAGACGTAGAACCATATTCCGGTGGAGGAGTCAGTATCACACCAGAGATGATACAGTCTATGATTGTGGCTAACGAGGCAAAACAAGCGGTTTACCGCATATTTAATCTCTTTAAAATGTTTCAATAGGAGGAAAATAAATGCCAGAAGAAGATAAAGAGCTTAAAGATCTAAGTCTAAATCTTAAAGATATTCAGAATATGTTGGAGAAGTACGGGGTAGAAGCATTAAAAGGTATCANNAACGAGGCAAAACAAGCGGTTTACCATATATCCAATCTCTTTAAAATGTTTGGTCTTTCTCTCTCGCAGCAGGGCATACCGGCTATAACGCCAGCATCAGCATCTATCCAAGCTCCTGTCGCGAAAGAAGCCATCTTAAAACCAGGATTTAGGCCGTTAGAGAAATTAATAGAGAGCAAATTCAATGTTAGCAGAGATGAATGGAAGTTAAGGGTAGAAGAGATAACTTTGGGTGCAACCAAGGCAGATGG
>DUJX01000162.1:0-11548 GCA_013329575.1 Halobacteria archaeon
CGCATAAGATTAGAGTTTGTATGCATCCTCCCCGCCGTATCTGCCAAGACTACATCTATGCCTCTCGCTTTCGCGTGCTCGATAGCATCATAAATAACTGCAGAAGGATCTGCCCCGTACTGGTGTTTTATAACTTTTAAACCGAGCCGTTCTCCATGAATCTCCAGCTGTTCTAACGCACCAGATCGGTATGTATCTCCAGATGCAAGCACAACAGAGTATCCTTTATCTTTGAGCCTCTTTGCAACTTTGGATATGGTGGTCGTCTTACCTGTGCCGTTAACGCCTACAAACAGGACTACTACAGGTTTATCGCTATCTTTTATTATATCATCAAAAAGGGGTCCATCGTTCGTTATGACTTTTTTGATACTATCGCGTAATACGTTCTCTACTATCTCATCAGTATCGGCAAGCAATTTTTTTTTCATGCCTATCAATTCGGACTTAACGTTCGATAGTATCGCCTCTACTACCGGTAACGCCACGTTACCTTCCATAAGAGCCAGTTCTAAATCCCATAGCGGTTCTTCTAAATCTTTCTCGCTTAATATGCCTTCGCCTTCGAGGATGAAAGTTTTTGCTTTTTTTATAAAGCCTACCTTTTGAACTTTTTCCTCTTTACGAGCACTCTTTTTTTTACCAATCTTCTTGTCTAAGACCTTTGGTTGATTCTCGTGTAGAGAGATCTCTTCGTTAGGTAGGCAAAAGTCTTGAGATTCTTGAAGATCTTCTTTTCTGCTTATCGTCTCTACGGAATCTACAATCTCAGTATTTATGCTACTTGTGTCTTCTAAGGATATAGCAGTCGTCTCATCGTTACTTTTACCATGAATCGTCTTACTGATCGATTCTTTAACAGACGATAATTTCTCTCTCAATGATTTAAACATCTTATATAATAGATTCTATATAGAATATTTATCCATTTTAATTAATCAAAACACAATTCAAATGTTACTCTCGGTTTGCCAGCTCTTCCACTTTAGAACGTAGATAAACGAGCGTTTTGGTTATTTGATCCAGTTCAGCATCTACATTTGTGATAGATTCGCTAAATTGTTTTTTTCTCTCTTCCAAAAATTCTTTTGCATCGTCTGTATCTTTATATAGATTATAACCAGCTCCAATACTGACCAATACCTTGTCATAATCGTTTAATACTGAACTGACAAACGTTCCGTCGCCAATAGGCATAAATACCTCTATATCTTTAGCATTCTCTTTTTTTTTGTTTATTAAAAAAGAGATAAACTCTAAAGCATTATTACACTCTCTCATAGAGAGCTCCAGCAAGGCTTTATGCCTTTGAAGTAGATTCATACGATCTTCATAATTCTTAAATAAGACCAAATGTTTCTGAAGCTCTGCCTCTTTATCAACTTTCCCGCTTTGTTCGTCACCATTCATCATATAAAACCTCCTTTTTATAAATCAAACAAATATCAGATATTGTATTGATATCTGCTATATAAGTTGGAATACCTCCTCAACTCTCGCAATCTCTGGCCCAGTAGTATTGCTTCCTACTATATATCCTTTAGAGTTTACAATAAGACCGCTACCGATAAGTGGAGAACCAAAATTGATTGTACCTACGCCCAACGATACATCAAAAATCTTCTCCAAATCTTTGATATCATCTTCTTCTTTTACATACGGATTTACCAGCAGACCTTTATCGGTTACTGCCGCTGCTTTTCCAACCACGTTATACCCACCGATACATCCTTTATAGACCGAGACACCTAAAAACTCCTCTATAAGTTGTACAGATTTGTTAGATAATTCTGGATGAACCAATGCACTTTTATCATTGACCAATATTAAATTTCCGCATGCATTCATCCTATCTGGAAGCCGTTCAACACGCGTAACTTTTTTGATAGGTTCGATCTCGAGATCTGTTGCGTACCTTGATACCAAAAAACCTCTCGAATTGCCAACAACAAGCGACCCGATAAGGTTTGACCCATTTATCGAGGTTGATATAACCTCGACATCGAGCCTCTCTGCTATCAGCTCCCTCGCTTTATCATCAAAGTTCCTCGGTACGATAGCATAATCTTCGTTAATAGAGACAAACACACCGATGTTTATACTACTAACAACGTCTCTTCTCGGTAGATTAATCGGCGACAAGTTCAGCATCCACCTCTCCATCTTCCGATCGTATTGTTCTAACCCTAATAGCAGATGGTGGCCTTTCAGCACCTTTTTCCCAGATCTTCTGGTTTATCGATCGGGATAGAAATACCTTATCCTCTTCTGTGTGGTTATGCCTCGCAATAAACCTTCTGATCTCCTTCATCGCTGCTTTAGACCGTTCCCACTTCGGAATTTTTAAAACTGTCTTTCTTAGCGGAATTATATAAATATTCTCTTCTTCTACCATTTTAATACTTCTCCTTAATATCTGTGCCTTAATCTCTATAATTATTTAATGTAAGACTTGAATCGTCCTACTTTTTTCACAAAACCGATTCAGAGATCGGACTAAATTAAAAATTACTTATCAAGTTTTGTCCTTCTCCAATGTCTTCTTTTTGGATGAGACATAACAGTTCTATTTGTTTTAAGAATTACCCATGCTGGAAGTCTTCTATTCTGGTTCGTATATTTAGCTAGTCTTATCTTCACACCCTTTGTCTTCTTCGTCATATTTTTCACTCCAATTTTTATCAACAACTAAAGAATGAAGATGTCTTTTTGGAAATATTTTATCTACGGTATCTTTGCCGTAACGATCGGAGATGAACATTCTAACCTCATATTCGTAATCCGATCTACAACTTATATCTTCTTCCTCACGTATGACAAAAAACCTGTTTACAAGCACATCTATTACTTTTCTGCCAAACCCGGCCAAAGGTCGCACATAAACTATGTTGTATCGATCCTCCAGGCTTTTTACCTCCGAATAATCAAGACGTGGAGATCTATCATCTCTTCGCGTACCATCGGCGAGAATATCGTACCGGTCCATAGATGCAACGCATTCCAGGGCCTTTTTATGTAAATAGTTCAATCCGTTATTCGGAAAACCATCGTCTATCATGATCTTAGCCGCCGCGTCTATCACGCCGTCATCGAAAAAAACCGTCTTGTGAGGAAGACCAAGTTTTGCTGCAACACCTTTTGCGGTCTCCCAGTTTTGAGACAAACCCGCGGAGAACGTCAATAACTCTACATCAAAATAATTGGATAATATCAACGATGAGAGTGAGCTATCTTGCCCGCCACTAAATAAGACCGCAGCGATCATATCTTCTTTATTTTAAAATCTTTCTTCTTTGGTTGTATCTGTTTAAGTAGCATCTTCAATTGATCATCCGTTATAACGGATCTTAATCTTCCACTCGATGCAAGCGATATCAATTGGTTTTCTAACATCTCAACAACATCTGGTTTTGTCAATCTCAAGTTGTTTAATCGGTCTCTTGCTTCTACCGTCAGTATCTGTCTTAATATTTCTCGTTTTTTCTCTTCGTACTCTCTTCTTGCATCCTCTTCCCTCTCCTTCTGTACTATATTATTTTGTTGAGACGCGATCATCTCTTCCAATCGTCTTCTTTTAATCTGGTCTAACTCATCATCTATCATATTGCATCAGTTCATAGATATTGTTACTGTCTAAATATAATTATTACTGTTAATATTTATTACTGTTAATATTTTTTTAGTTCTGGTATCGTTTTTTCAAGTTCTTTTATAATATCAAATGCTAAATTATCCATTAAAGATCTTCCTTCTGCCGTTATAATCCGTCCTCTATCCGATCTTCCTACGATATTCAATGTTTCTAACTGTTGAACTCCTTTTCGTGTAATGGAGCCGCTCCCTTTCTTGAATCTATGCGGTTTAGATCCTCTATTTTTTGCACCACCATACATAACTCTGAGCTTTTTTACACCTATCGGCTCGTTTATGTAGATCTTCCTTGCCATAGCTGCACATCTAAGATACCACCAATCCTCATCTATAGGTGCAGTCTCTTTGTGTACGCCTGTTCTGACATATTTGGCCCAGTCCGGTGGAGCAACTCTTGTATCCTCTTTTAATTTTTTCGCCAGTTCTTCTATGAAAATATTTGCAGGGATGTCATAAACTGTAGTCATCCAAAAATAACCTCCTTTTCTCATCAAACATTTGTATTTAAATCCTTTGTTAAATAAATTCTTTATTAAATCTTTTCTACCCATTTAGATAGTGTAATCGGTTGAGCGATCAACTAATTAAGGTTGATAATAGGTAATATAAATTTATGCACACATATAAAATATGTCCTAATATATAAGTTTATATATGGTTTCTCTCTATAGCATAAGATATAATCTTAATATACAGATATATGAACATATAAACTAGTTTATAAATAATAATCCTTATATGAAGATAAAGATCGGCCGTCTCGTTGGCGATTATTTATGTATAGATAGATCTATCTCATGATAGAAAGATATATATAGAAAAAGTAATGAAAAATAGGATACTGATTTTAGATAACATTAATAGGCGCCAAATTAGACCCGCCTTAACTCAACGGCAGAGTGCGCGGCTGTAGTACGAATTTGCACAGGAATAGTGTATTACCGCGCAGATACCGCGATGTTCCCGGTTCAAATCCGGGAGGCGGGACTTTTATTTTTTCAATCTCCATTTTTATTAAAATGTACGATACATATTTTTAGATTATTGTAAGATAATAACATAGCTCATAAAACATCGATAAGGTTTATCTCAACCAATAATATCAGAAATTGTACTTGTTTCAAAAAATATAGATGATTATGTATGAAATCCCTCGATCTTTTTAAGAATAAAGATAAAGTATGTATATCAATAGCAGGATCGGATTCTAGCGGAGGTGCCGGAATCCAGGCGGATGTGAAGACTTTTTCGATGTTTAATCTCTCCTCAGCAACAGTAATAACTGCACTAACCGCACAAAATTCAAAGGGTGTTCAAAATATATTTGTATGCCCTGAAAATTTCGTGTTGGACCAGTTGAACGCAGTATTTGCTGATGGAAACATTTGTGGGGTAAAAACAGGAATGTTATATTCCAAAGAGATAATAAAATTGGTATCATCCTTTCTATCAAACGCTCGAGATCAAAGATTTCAAGATCAAGATCTTCCCATCGTAGTAGATCCAGTAATGACTGCAGAAGCCGGTGGAAGATTGATCAGTGATGAGGCATTAATGGTTTTGAAAGATCTGATGCTGCCGATCTCGTCTATAGTAACTCCTAATATAATGGAGGCAGAAAAAATTTCAGGAGTTAAAATAAATTGCGAGAAGGAGGCAGAGATTGCCGCAAAAAAAATCTTTGATTTAGGAGTTAAGGCGGTTATTGTAACAGGCGGGCATTTAAACGGCACCGATATATTTTACGACGGAGAGATAGTGAGAATAAAAGGAGACCTCGTTGATGGTAGAACACACGGTTCAGGTTGTACTTACTCCTCGCTGTTATTATCATTGCTTGTCATGGGATATACACCATTAGCATCTGCAAAAATAGCCAAACAGTTTTTGGAGCGATCTATCGAAGTATCTAGAAGAATTGGTGAAAAAGGCGGATCGGTTAATCAGACTATCTGGCTTTTAGACTATTATGATAGATATAACACAATAGAAGAGTTAAAAGAGTCTTTCTGCAATTTAATATCAATAAAAAGGTTAGAAATTATTATCCCAGAAGTTGGATCCAATTTTGGATTATCCTCGCATTATCCCAGAAGTTTGGATGATATAGCCGCGGTAGAAGGAAGAATAACTAAAATAGATGATAATAAGGTCAGGCACGGATGCATATCTTTTGGAGCTAGCAGGCATGTTGCAAGGATGATTTTAACGGCTAACAAATATGATAAAAAGGTAAGAAGCGCAATAAATATAAAATTTTCGGATGATCTGTTGGATATATGCAAAAATATTAATTTTTCAATGGTAGAATTTGATAGAAAGGACGAGCCACCAAATAGAAGTACTATGGAGTGGGGTGTGGCAGAGAGTATAAAAAAGTTCGGTAATAATGTTCCAGATGTGATATACGATCAAGGCGGCATTGGAAAAGAACCGATGATACGAATATTTGGTGAATCGGCTTATGATGTTGTAGAAAAGATTAAAAAGATATTGGAAAATCGTTGATAATCTTTTGACGGTCAGAAAAGAATAAAGTATTAAAAGAAGTATTAAAGGAAAGGAATGACAATAAAGATAAATTTTAAAAAGTCATCCTCCTGATGTTCAGTCAATTTTAAATATTATTAAAATCAAAGTGATGAAGAGATGACAGTTAAAACTACAATGATAAAAACTTTGGCAGAAGATCTTTTGGAGAAATATAACAAAGAGTTCACGTTAGACTTTGATAACAATAAAAAAAAGGTCGGAGAGTTTACAGATATCAACAGTAAAACAATCAGAAATATGATTGCTGGACGTATAACCCGTATTTTAAAAATTAGGTCTAAAAAAGCTCCATTGATACGGAGTGAGTTTGATGAGGTTTGAAGGCATCATAGCAGCGATGATAACGCCGTTTACCAAGGATGATGCGATCGATGAAGAAGGATTAAAACGTAATATCGAGTTTCTTGAGAAGAATGGGATAGATGCGATAGTCCCTTGTGGTACCACCGGTGAGTCGGCAACGCTTTCTTATGAGGAGCACAAGAAGGTTATAAAAATAGCAACAGATGCAGCACATGTACCAGTTTTGGCTGGAGCCGGATCTAATAGCACTTGGGAAACAATCGAATTATCCAAATATGCAGAAAACGTTGGAGCTGATGGTGTATTGATAGTTACGCCATATTACAACAAGCCTAATGAGACAGGGCTTATAAAACATTTTGAGGCGATAGTAGAGAAGATCGATATTCCAATAATCATGTATAACATTCCGTCCAGGACCGGGTTGAATATGTCGCCGAGCTTGATAGCAAGACTGGCCGACATAGATGGGATCGATGGTATAAAAGAGGCATCTGGCAACATATCTCAAATATCTCAGATTATAGAATTAACCGCGGATAAAGACTTCTATCTTCTGTCTGGAAATGATGATCAGACGCTACCGATACTATCTTTGGGCGGAAAAGGTGTTATATCAGTTGCAGCAAACATAATCCCTAACAAGCTCAAAGAGATGTATGATTCATTTGTAAAAGGGGATATAGCGAAGGCACGAGAGATACACTACAACCTTTCACCTTTGTTTAGAGCACTATTTATAGAGACAAATCCAATTCCGATCAAATCTGCATGTAATATGATGGGGCTTGCTGCAGGTAATTTAAGACTTCCTCTCGCCAATTTATCAAAAGAACATGAAGATATACTGAGATCCACTCTGAAGAGATATTTAAAGGGATGATCTACCTTGATAAAAGTAATGGTAGGTGGTGCCGGCGGAAAGATGGGATCTCAGATATGTAAAAGTGTCATGAAAGAGGACGGTTTTGAATTAGTTGCGGCCGTCGATATAAACGGGGTAAGTAATACCATAGATGGTATTGAGATAAAAGATGCGGGCAAGATAAAAGAGATTTTTAGAGATCTAAGACCTGATGTATACGTGGATTTTACCACACCTGCCGCTACAATCAGAAATATGACGGTAGCCGTAGACGAAGGAGTAAAGAATCTTGTGATTGGAACTACTGGTTTTTCTAATGATCAAGAAAAAGAGATAAAACAGATCGTGGCGGATAAAGTTACCGCAGTAATATCACCTAATTTTTCGATAGGAGTCAATGTCTTCTGGCAGATTATAGAAGAGGCCGCAAAATATCTTAATGGGTATGATGTCGAGATCTTAGAGATACATCATAGATACAAAAAAGACTCTCCGAGCGGAACGGCTAATAAAGCATATAAGATAATATGTGATGTAGTAGGCGAAAAAGTCAAAAAATATGGAAGAGAGGGTTTTTCCGAAAGAGACGACGAGATAGGAATACATTCCGTCCGTTTAGGCGATGTTGTCGGGGATCATACAGTCTTTTTTGGAGGAGATGGGGAGAGGTTAGAGATAACGCATCGGGCTCATAGCAGAGAAGCATTTGCATCTGGTGTTATAAGATCGATATATTGGTTATTTGAGACCGAGCGGGGTAAGAAGATATACTCTATGGCGGATGTTCTCGGCCTATAATAAGATATCAGTCCAACGAGATGAGATGACGATCATTGTAAACCATCAATAATGATGATTTCCAAAATAAGAAAAGTATAAATATAGAGATAGAGAGGGATTATCTTACCGAGAGGTGATATAAAAATGCCAGCAAGGGTTAATGATGAGAAATGTGAAGGTTGTGAGACGTGCGTAGATGAATGTCCTGTAGAGGCAATAAGCATGAACGATGATGGAATCGCTGTGATTGACGAAGATGAATGTATAGACTGCGAAGCCTGCGTAGATGTCTGTCCAAATGATGCCATTTCGATGGTATGATCTTCTAAAGATAAAGATTCTCGGTCTCACGAATCAAGTTAATAATACGTTAAGGTCAATATTTTTGGTTTTGAGGAGGTATATCAATATCTCCCATATATTTATATAATCGTATGATTAGTAATGGTATTTGTTCTTAAGGTTTTAGAAAAGGATAAGGTTATATGTTAGGTTATTGAAGGTAATCTTATCAAGCAGGTTTTTATTCTTGTTGATTTATCTTGATTCTGTTATGTTTATTAAACAGATTATTTAAAGAGTAGACGAAAATAAGCCCATAAAGAAGACCGATTGGCCAAAAATAAGGATTTATATATTTAGTTTATATTTATATCTCAAATAAAAATACTAAAACAATGTAAAAAGAATGGAGAGTGCTATATAAAGTGATGAGTTATAACAACAAAGAAGAAGGATTTCTTAAAGGTACAACAACAGCAGGAATAATATGCAAGGATGGTGTCGTTTTAGGATCTGAAAAGAGAGCAACGAGAGGCAACTTTATTGCAAGTAAAGATGCACAAAAGATATACAAGATAGACGATACGATCGGTATAACCACTGCTGGTGGCGTCGGAGATGCACAACGGGTTGTAAGGATTATTAAGGCAGAGGCTAACATTTATAAGATGAGAAACAAGGTACCTATGTCTATTAGAGCAATTTCAACACTTCTTTCTAATCTCTTAAACGAGAACAGATACTATCCGTATGTAACAGATTTGATAATCGGTGGTGTAGATCAGACAGGACCTCAGATATTCTCTGTTGACCCGGTCGGTGGTATGATAGAGGAGAAAAAAGTCGTCTCGACGGGATCTGGTTCTCCAATCGCCTATGGTATCTTGGAAAGTGGGTATAAAGCGGATATCACTATGGATGAGGGCATAGAACTTGTAGTTAAATCAATATTTGGTGCAATAAGGAGAGATTCAGGCTCAGGAGAAAACATAGAGGCTGTAAAGATAGGAATCGAAAACGGCTTCGAAAAAGTAGACGAGTCTGTCATAAAAAGGATAATATCCGATATAAATTATTTTTAAACAAAGATAGTTTTTCTATTTTTAAATTTTTTGAAATTTTGTAATTATTGTAATTGTAGATAATATTTGTAGATTTAGATTTGGTAACTTTTATGTTTGAATCATTGATATTCATGGAGTAATAGCCGCTAATAGGATGAATAAAAGATTTGATTTGTATGAATGCTGATAAAACGCTTGATGATTTATTTAATAAGATAAAAGAAAGACTGGGTGATTCTGCCAGATTGACTGGAATAGATTACGAAGGGCCAGAGATAGTGATTTATACATCCAGCCCGGAGGTATTCGCCGAGAACGAGAATATTATCCGTGATTTAGCCAGAGATTTAAAGAATAGGGTAGTAATTAGGCCGGACAGAAACGCTTTGACCGATCCTGAGCATGCAATCGGTAAGATAAAAAGTGTTGTGCCGGAGGATGCAGGAGTAAAAAATTTTTATTTTGATATAGAGAAAGGCGAGGTTATAATCGAGGCATATAAACCAGGATTGGTGATAGGTAAACGCGCCGCAACATTAAGAGAGATATCAAAAATGGTTGGTTGGTCTCCTAAAGTAGTTCGTGTTCCACCAATCGAGTCAAATATCATAAAAAATACGCGAGATTTTTTAAAATCTGTAAGCAATGAGAGGAAGGATTTCTTTAAAAAAGTGGGATACTCTATACACAGAAAAATTACTCCAAAAGAAGATTGGGTTAGAATCACTTTTTTAGGCGGATGTAGAGAGGTTGGAAGAAGTGCTTATCTCTTATCAACATCAGAGACAAAAATTTTGATAGATTGTGGTATCAACACTAATTCTGAAAATAGTGCATATCCGTACTTAAATTTGCCTGAGATCACACCTTTAGATGAGTTAGATGGTATTGTAATTACACATGCGCATCTCGATCATTGTGGTCTGGTCCCTCTATTATACAGATACGGATACGATGGACCGATATACCTGACATACCCGACGCGAGATTTGATGGTACTATTACAACTGGATTATATAGACGTCTCTGCTAGAGATGGTAAAGAGATACCATACGATTCTGCAATGGTTAGAGAGGCTTTAAAACACACGATACCCATTAATTACGGTTCGGTAACGGATATAGCACCGGACGTCCATCTAACGTTACACAATGCGGGGCATATCTTGGGATCTTCATCGGCACATTTTCATGTAGGTACGGGATTATGCAATGTAGTATTTACGGGCGATATGAAATACGAAAAGACGCTTTTATTCGATCCAGCAACCGTAAATTTTCCGAGAATAGAACACCTTATCATCGAATCAACGTATGGTGGGTCAAAAGACTTGCAACCATCGCGAAGATGGGCAGAAAAAAGACTGCAAGGTCTTGTAAACGAAGTAACAGCGAGAGGAGGAAAGATCTTGATACCTACGTTTGCAGTCGGACGAAGCCAAGAGGTTATGATCGTGTTAGAGAATGCCATGCGAAACAAGAGTATAGAAAAATTACCGATATACCTCGATGGAATGATCTGGGAGGCTACTGCAATACATACCGCATACCCCGAATATCTCAACAACAACTTGAGAAATATGATATTTCACGATGATCTGAATCCTTTTTTATCCGATTGCTTTATAAGAGTAGATTCTACCGGTAAAAGAGAAGAAGCGATGGAGAGTGGGGCAGGAATAATTCTTGCAACATCGGGTATGCTCAACGGTGGACCGATACTTGAATATCTAAGACGACTGGGCCCGAACGATAAAAATATGCTTGTTTTTGTCGGATATCAGGCAGAGGGAACATTAGGAAAGAGAATTCAGAATGGATGGCGGGAGATACCGCTTCCTTCGGATGGAAGAACGGATATGGTAAAGTTAAACTTGGATGTTCAAACAGTAGATGGATTTTCAGGCCATTCGGATCGACAGCAACTTATGGAATATATCAAAAAACTTAATCAAAATCCAAAACAGGCTTTTGTAACTCACGGTGAAGAGAGTAAATGTATAGATTTTGCAAATAGTATCAGTAAAAGATACAAAGTAGATGCCATCGC
>DUJX01000162.1:11573-14807 GCA_013329575.1 Halobacteria archaeon
AAAAAAGATAAATAAAATAAGTACAGACGACCAACAAAAATTTAAAAAGATCTTCAAGATCTTTCAATTATTTAAACATCTTTGAATTGAGGGATGATCTCCGTGCTATAGATCTTCATAGTACGACGAGGATCCGGACCCATATTGATCAAAGAAAGATGTTTTACACCTGCATCTCGGTACGATTCTATCTTTTTGATACAATCTTCTACTGTTCCTACGATAGAGAACTCTATCGCCGCCTCGGTAGGTATTAATGTTGTATACTCTATATATTTTTCGACGAGCGATTGATCTTTTGTTGAGATATTACTAAAATTGGCAGATAATAGATCATCGGGCAGATCGTAACCGGCCTCTTTTAATATACTCGGTTGAGGAATTATAAGATGCTTCATAGAATCAATCACAGAGTATGCTTCGTCTGGATCATCTGATACAGCAGTATATAGATAAGCGTTTGGTTCTATGTCATCAACAGATCTCCCTTTATCCATAGCTGATTTTTTAATGACCTCTAAACGATTTTTATACAACTTAGGACTCAACGGCAAAGGTAACCAGCCATCAGCCATTTCTCCTGTAAGTTTTAACATACGTGGACTATTTGCTGCAAAATAGATTGGTATGCTATCCTTAACAGGCCTTATCTGCAAAAAAGCATCCTTCAATCTCCAAAATTGGCCATCATAATCGAAAGTTTCACCCGACCAGAGTCTTCTTATTATCTTTACAGATTCGATTAATCGGGAGACCGGTTTGTCCCATTTTATGCCAAAAGGATCTAAGTTCATACTTTCTCCGGCACCAAGACCGAGAATTGCCCTGCCGTTTGAGATCTGGTCTACTGTTGCCACTTTTTGCGCCAAAACTGCTGGATGAAACCTGTGAGGATCGCTGACACACGTGCCTAAGAGAGCGGCATCTGTTTTGACGGCAACCGCACTTAAAAGTGTCCATGCGTCAGGAACAAAATCGCCTGAAGGAATGAACAAAAGATGATCTGGAACCCATACCGATTCAAATCCTGCCTCCTCGTTGATTCGGGCAATATTTACAAGCTTGTTGACAGGAGTTGTTGGGATCGGCAGATAGATACCAAACTTTATTTTTTTAAACATTTGATAAACCCCTTTTGGAGATAAATTTGATTATTTATAAATTTTATCATGGTTTTAAGTTAAGTATAATTTAAAAAATAATATTATTGAGATCATGTTTTTTTTTTGAAAATAGACTGCTTCTGTATATATCCTAAGTACTATTATTATAGCGGCATGCAAAAGAATTAAATAAAAGCGTGATAACGATATAGATAATGGCACAGATCAAGAATGCTTTAATTAAAACATGGAACAACGAGGGGTTGATAGATTTTGCAAAAACATTAGCAGGATACGGAGTTTTGATAAGATCCGACGAGGAACAATCCGAATTTTTTAAAAAAGAAGGAATTTATACGGAAAAGTTTAGTCTATCATCGTATCCAGATATCTTCAAACTACTAGAAGAAGATAACCTGATCGTGACAAATTTAAAACCGATAGGCTTTTTAATAAATGATAAGACAGAACTTTCGGGTTATTCTAATCATATATTCCTTATAAACCATGCAGCTAAACGTTACGAACAACATCTAACGATAGTCGATCCGAAAGATTACACAGATGTCGTAGAACGGCTTAGAGACAACAAGATCGATTTAGAGTTTAGAAAGAAACTCGCGGCTAAGGCATTGAACTATGCCATAAAATACGATATACAACTTGCTAAGGCGATCTATAACGATAAATTTCCGGATATTTTGAATATGTGTTTTGATAAGCGGGAGGATTTGAGATATGGAGAAAACTATCATCAAGAGGCCGCTTTTTATGTATCAAACAACAGATCTCCGGAATCCGTATCTTCGTCTACACAATTGCAAGGTAAAAAACTCTCGTATAATAATATCATGGATGCAAACAATGCTATAGAATGTATCAAAGAGTTTGATGAGCCGACTGTAGTAATAATGAAACATGCTACACCGACAGGCATAGCATCATCCGATAACTTGGTACAAGCATGGAAATACGCTTTTGAGACCGATACAGACTCACCTTATGGCGGTATCGTATCGATTAACAGAAGGATAGAAAAAGATCTGGCCGAAGAATTGTCAAAATTGTTTTTAGAGATAATAATAGCACCGTCCTTTGCTGATGAGAGCAGAGAGATATTCGGTAAAAAGAAAAATTTAATCCTTCTGGAAGTTAGAGGAATCGACAAACCGTCTATGAGAGAAGACCAGGAGTTTAGAAGCGTACCTGATGGGCTGATCATCCAGGATAGAGATACGAAAAAGATTGATTATACCGACTGGAAGGTTGTTACAGAGAAAAAACCGTCTGATGAAGATATTAAAACGATGGTTTTTGGATTTAAGTGTGTAAAATGGGTCCGGTCTAATGCAATAGTCTTTGTTAAAGATAAGAAGACGGTGGGGATCGGTGGCGGTCAGACTTCTCGTGTGGATTCTTCATGGATCGCCGTTAATAAAGGAAAAGACAAGATAAATGGATCGATAATGGCAAGCGATGCGTTCTTTCCGTTCAGAGATGCAGTAGATGTAGTAGCAAAAGATTTTAAATTAAAAGGAATCGTCCAGCCTGGTGGGTCGATACGGGATAAAGAGATAATAGATGCAGCAAACGAGTACGGGATTCCTATGGTATTTACCGGACAAAGGTGCTTCAAACATTAATAATAATTTATTAAATACTAAATAAAAAACAAAAAGATCAAAAAGATAAAAAGAGGGGATTGATGATCACTGTTATGGTTTAACCAAAATTTAACCAAAAAGTCCGTCGTATTCGCCGTTCTTTATCTTTTTCTCCATCTCGATTGGAGAAACACCTTCAACCTTTACCCCAACAGATTGGCATGTCCCTACTACCTCTTTCACTGCGTCTTTTAACTTGTAAGAGAGCATGGAATCCATCTTTATTTTTGCTATTTTTTTAACGCCATCGAGACTTATATTTCCAATGAGATCCTTTCCTGGCTGAGAAGAGCCTTTTTCCAAGCCTACCTCCTTCTTAATAAGTTCAGCCGTGGGAGGAGTACCCATCTCAATAGAAAAACTTTTATTATCCTCTATTATAACCTTCACAGGTATCTGCATACCTTCAAACTCTTTAGTTACTTTGTTTATCTCGTCTACGATCTGT
Organism: Halobacteria archaeon; assembly: GCA_013329575.1. Taxonomy (GTDB): domain Archaea; phylum Halobacteriota; class Methanoliparia; order Methanoliparales; family Methanoliparaceae; genus Methanoliparum; species Methanoliparum sp8915u. The sequence continues at coordinate 14,789 of DUJX01000162.1, forward strand.
TTAATATTCACGCCGAGCG
>DUJX01000129.1 GCA_013329575.1 Halobacteria archaeon
GCGTTTAAAATTTTAACATAAGGATCATATGCTATTTATAGATTTTTTCTACACGTTGAGAGGATACGGAGTTCCTGTAACGGTTGAAAATATTTTGGAATTTGAAAAAGCGATTGAGAAAGGGCTGATCTCTGATATAGATGAACTTTATACCGTATCAAGACTTATATGTGTTAAAAAGATAGAGGATATCGATAACTTTGATAGGGCGTTCTCATCGTACTTTCTCGGACTGGATCTGCCAAAGATAGAGGATATATCCGATCTATACAGACTATTAGAGAACAAACCGTTCAAAGAATGGCTGGATGAACAGATCAAGTCAGGAAATTTAAAATTAGATGATGTAAGATGGAATATCCCACCAGAAGAGCTTTTTAAACGGTTTATCGAGACCGTTATGAAACAGACAGAGGCACATCACGGGGGAAACAAGTGGGTAGGAACCGAAGGCACGTCTCCTTTCGGCCATTCCGGCAAGAGTTATAGAGGGATACGCGTTTATGGTGAATCAGGACAGATGTCTGCAATAAAAACTATAGGTGAAAGGAGATATATAGATTATTCTATCGATGCTGGGCTTAAATCTGAGAACATCCGACAAGCGTTAGGTTTTTTAAAAAATATGGTACCAAAAGGTCCGAAAGACGAGATCGATCTGGACGAGACTATCTATCAAATGGCAAAGAACGGGGGCGAGATTGAGTTTATCTTTAAATCTGAGCTTCGAGACGATATAAACGTCGTCCTTCTGATCGACAACGGCGGGTATTCGATGACGCCGTATGCCCGATTGGTAAGCCTCGTCTTCTCCAAGATGAAGGATAGGTTTAGAAATTTATCGACATATTATTTTAGAAATTGTGTCTATGGCAATCTGTTTATTAACCCGCAGAGGACTAAAATATATTCGACAGAAAAATTTTTGTCTAAAAGACCGGATACGCGGGTTATTATAATAGGCGATGCGGCGATGGCACCGGAAGAACTTTTCTCGCCGCAAGGGTCTATAGAATACGGCGTGGATGATTCAAAACCAGGATATTACTGGCTGGAACGAATCAACAAAAGGTTTCGGTATTGTGTCTGGTTAAATCCCATCCGAAAGGGCAGGTGGGATAGATACGGAAGCCAAACGTTCCAAGAGATCCGAAAGATATTTCATATGGAAGATCTTACGCTCGGTGGAATAAAAAGCATGGTAGAGTATCTGAAAGGAGAGTAAATATTGAAATAAAGAATCAATGGAAGTAAAATATCTCAATAAAGAAGATCAATCATCTTTGGTAATATATTAAAATATAAAGAATGGTCTGTACATGACAAAAGATTACATAAAATTTTTAGGGACGGGCGGATCGAGGTTTGTGGTTGCAAAACAGCTAAGGTCGTCCGGTGGGGTATTTATAAAATATAACGGGCTTAACATAATATTGGACCCTGGTCCGGGCACTCTGGTCCGATGTAATAAATCTAAACCACCGATCGATGTTACAAAACTCGACGCGATCTTATTATCTCATCTCCATATAGACCACTCCAATGATGTTAACATACTTATAGATGGTATGACGGTCGGCGGTTTCAAGAGGAGAGGCGTTCTTTTCGCACCGGAAGATTCGTTGAAAGGGGATTGTTGCGTCGTACTCAATTATCTGCGTAGTTTTTTAACGAGGATAGAGATCTTAAAAGAACGAAGTAAATATACTATTGGGAGTTTGGAATCGGAAAAGCTCTGTTTTTCTACATCGATAAGGCATAACCACCCGGTCGAGACGTACGGATTGATATTTGATATGCACGGTCTGAAAGTATCATTCATGGTGGACACAAAGTATTTTCCCGGTCTCATCGATTGTTACAAAGGTTCAGATATACTCGTTATAAACGTAACGAGAAGGACACCATCTTCGGGCATTATGCACCTATCCATCGAGGATGTAAAAGAAATTCTGAAAGGTATTAAGCCAAAAAAGGCGATACTGACACATTTCGGTATGACGATGTTAAAAGCACAACCTGCGATCGTTGCAAAAGATTTGACAGACGAGCTCGGAATCGAGGTTATAGCTGCGAGAGATGGCATGAGTATTAATATAGATGATGTATAATACTTGACAAGATTGTTTGGTATTTATTTTTATCGTAAATAAAACAGAGGCGTTTTAATGGTCTTTATGAATAGTATAAAAGATCTTATAAAAAAAATTTTGCATGATACTACTACCTTCTTTCGATCTGTAGATGCGTCTATCTTCTCATCGAGGCAGGCACAGAAACTTTCTGCGTATCCTATTAAACTACCGATGATAAAAGAAGGAATGGATATCGGAGATCTTTTAGTCGATGGAATAAAAAAAATGGGTTTGAATATAGACGATAACGATATTATAGTCGTTGCACATACTGCTGTATCAAAATCTGAGGGAAGAATAAGGCTTTTAGCGGATATAAAACCTACTGAAAAGGCGGTAGAGATCGCAAGAAAAAAAGACGATGATCCGAGGTTTATACAAGCAATATTGGATGAGACAGAAGAGATAATAATAGAATATCCGCCTATCTTTCTTGTCAAGGCGAAATGTGGTAATATCTGTATAAATGCAGGAGTGGATAGATCGAATATAGAAGACGGTTCTGTCATAGTGCTTCCAAAAGACCCCGATTTGAGCGCAAAAAAAATAAGTGAGCGGATATTTGAGATAGAGAATAAAAAAGTAGGTGTAATAATATCGGACACGAACGGAAGACCGTTCAGGCGAGGACAGGTTGGTTTTGCAATTGGTGCATATAACATCGATCCGATACGGGATTGGCGGGGAAAGGAAGATATGTTCGGGAGGATACTTCGGGTATCTGAAGAGGCTATCGTGGATGAACTGGCTGCTTTAGCAAATATATTGATGGGTGAAGGAGATTGGATGACACCTGCTGTACTAATCAGAGGGTTATCGGTCGTTAAAGAGGATTCATCAGGAGTAAAAACAATATATCGCGATGAATCTACCGATTATGTGAGAAAAGCCCTCAAAGAGGTATCGAGGATTAAAAATTTTTTTGATCGTTAAATAATCTTTAAATATATCGTAAAATTGGTAAAATTGGAGATTCTTCAGATGCTTAAGATAGATGAGACCCAAGATTTGGGCATTTTTAATCAAGTCTTTGATTAGTTTTATTTATGATAATTTATATAAGCGATTAAAACGATAGATGACTGTTAATAAAATAATCTAAAAAGATCTTAAGAGATTATATAGTTTGAGTTAAGTCTTTGTAATATAAGTTGATTCTTATACGGATTAAGACTTACAGGTTTTCTAAGAATGTGATTGATATGATTGAGGATAAAAAACATGTCGGCATAGATGATATATCTGTAGCCGTTCCTAAGAGATACATAGACGCCGAAGAATTAGCAGAACTACGTGGAGTATCCCCAGAAAAATATACAGAAGGGATCGGTGTTAAGAAGATTGCTATTCTCACAGATGGCGAGTCGGTGGTCTCATTGGCGGCGGATGCAATAGTTGATTTGATAAAGAAGAATAATCTCCAGCCGAATGACATAGGAAGAATTTATACTGCTACTGAGAGTTCTGTTGATGAGTCTAAACCGCTTGTATGTTTTGCACTCGGCCGGATCGAGGAGGAACTCGGAGATGAGTACGGATACAGGTTTAACCATGTTCAGGGCTTAGAGAATAAGTTTGCATGTATAGGCGGATCGTACTCGCTTTACGACACGTGCAACTGGATATTATCGGGTATGAACGATGGAAAGTATGGGATAGTTGTATGTGCAGACGAGGCAAGATACGACGTTTGTAGCAGTGGAGAACCTACACAGGGTGCTGGTGCTGTTGCAATGCTTGTAAAAGACGATCCACGATTGTTAAATCTTGATTTCAGGTTTTTAGGCGTATTTACACAGAACAATAACGATTTTTGCCGTCCCTTTGGAAAAAAGACACCTATTGTCAACGGAGAATTGTCTAACTTCTCTTATCTGTTTGCTATGAGGACGGCGTTCGATAGATTCAAGGAGAAGTATGTTAACTTCATCGAAGATACGGATAAAAATTGTCAAGGATCGATCAAAGATGATATAGGCAGAGACAAACAGTTTATCAACCGTTTTGACTACCTCGTCTTTCATACTCCTTATCCAAAGATAACGAAGCATGCTCTCGCGTTTTTACTGAGACACGAGCTAAGAGGCACCGAGAGATGGAAGCAGATATGCAAAGAATTGAAGATCTATGACCGAGTAGTCAACGGGGATAAGATTGAAGATGTCTTCTCTAATAAAGAGCTGATGGATGAAGATTACTCGGCGAGAAAAAAATTATTTGATCTTCCAGAATTCGCCGATTTATATAAGAATAAAGTAGAATCGTCGTTGTTTGCCCCAACAAACATAGGCAACACCTATACTGCGTCGATATTTCTATCGTTGTCCAGTATGCTGGAGATAGAGTACCAGAAAAAAAGATTGACCGAGGGTAACAAGATCGGATTTGGAGCTTATGGTAGCGGGTCAGGATCGCTGGTCTTTTATGGAACGCTTGCAGAAGAGTACGAGGCGGTTGTCAAGAACATCGGGCTGATAAAAAAGATAGAAGACCGAGAGATGTTGCCTATATCGGAATACGATGAGAATCGAAGATTTTTGAGTAAACCGTGCTGATAAGATAATAAGATAAGAATTCGTAGTGGGTAGAACATAAACAAATGTTTATACATGCAAAAAGAACTTATCATAACCTATTACCGAGGTAAAGCAGATCAAGACCTCATTTTACATCAAAAGGTTTTAGATTACCTATAAGAGATCAAAACGGGATTAAAACAAATGAGAGATATCATAGAGGCTTTGCAGGCAAAAAGAGAGATTGTAGAGATAAAAGACGAAGTAAGATATGGCGAGGTAGTAGGCATAGCCGAAAAATACAATAATAAGACGATCCTGTTTCATAATGTGGATGATAAGGGACGAGTTGTCGTCAATCTGATCAACTCGATGGATCGGTTATCTGGATTATTAAATATAAATAAAGAGAAATTCACAGAAGAGATTCATCGCATCCTGTTCAAAAAATCAGACAACCCGATGATCAGAAAGATAAATATGCCTGAAACAATAACGGAAAAACCTGTAGATCTGACCAGTCTGCCTATTCTGAAGCATTTTCCAGACGATCCTGGCCGGTATATAACTGGCGGGGTGCTTGTATCTGAATATAACGATATAAGAAACGCATCGGTACATAGAATGCTACTATTGGACGAAAAAAGGTTAGCCGTACGGCTTGTCGCACCGAGACATGCTTACACTCTGTTTCACAAGGCAGAAACGGACGGTAAAGACCTTCCGGTGGCAGTATTAATCGGCGTTGATCCATCGTTCCTGTTCGCATCGTCCAGCAGAGTACCGTTGAATGAAGAGTATAGGTTTGCATCATTGTTAAAGGGTGGTCTGGATATATTTGAGTTAAATAACGGTGTATGTGTCCCAGAATCTGAAATTATACTCGAAGGTTATATCCGGAAAGAAGAACGTGCAAAAGAGGGACCTTTCTTTGATATCACTGGCAAGTATGACATAGTACGAGACGAGCCTGTCATAGAAATTACTAATATGTATGTCAAGAATGATCCGATATATCATGCAATAATACCTGCTGGCATAGAGCACAAACTCCTAATGGGTATGCCATACCTTCCGATCATATATAACGCGTGTCTCAACGCTGCGGATGTCAAAAACGTCTATTTGACGGAGGGCGGTTTTCATTATTTTAATGCGATCGTCCAGATTAAAAAACAGACCGAAGGAGACCCAAAGAATGTAATAATGGCGGCTTTTTCTGCCGATACATCTTTGAAGAATGTCGTCGTGGTCGATGATGACGTCAATATTTATGATGCAGAACAGGTAGAAGAGGCGATCTCTCTATGGGTTAGATGGGATAGGGATATCCTGCTGGTGAACAACGTGCGGGGGTCATCGCTCGATCCAACCATATCAGAGAATGGTACGGGAGCAAAACTCGGGATAGATGCGACTAAACCATTAAAAACTCGGTCTTTTTAGTCATCAATATTTTATAAAATATATAAAGTAAGAGCTATCAAAAGATTAAAGCAAAGATTCGAAAAATCTCTTTTTACTTATTTGGATCTTTTAAAGATTAAAAATTTTTATTTTTAATGGTCTATGCAGAGTTTTTGATGTTTTTTGATTATAACGCAGATAAAATACCTTGATACTTTTTGTTAAGTTTGATTTAGAAAGATTATGTAGATAGACTAATACGAAGAAAAAATCTCGTCGGACTATGATGATGTAAAAAATACGGGGGAGCGACGACTCTATTTTTTGGGCTTTTTTATCAAAACAGAGGTAGTATATCTGTTATCTTTCCTTGATGTATGTTAACATAGTGCAACATGATTATTCATTTTTTAATGGGACCGACGAAAGGTTTATAAATGGGCGTGTTTACATACTCTATTGCTATAAATAAAACAGCAAAACCCTATTTTATATGCCGGGGTTTTTAGACTACCTATAAGGGATTGAAACTTTTGTGCTCGATATGAACCTATCCCACTCGTTTAAGTTTTTAGACTACCTATAAGGGATTGAAACTTATCTTTCGACGAATATAGTCCCAATAGAGCGATTAAGACGAATCAAGGAGATAAAAAAAAGGTCTAAAGAACGAAAGATTATTGTTAGCACGCAACTCGTTGAAGCAGGGGTAGATATCGATGTTGACGTAGTCTATAGAGATTTTGGTCCTTTAGATTCTATAAATCAGGTCTCAGGCAGATGTAACCGTAATTTTAGTAAAGATAAAGGTACTGTAAACGTATTTATCTTAGAAAATGATGATGCGAAGAAATATTATACTTATATCTATGATGGTTTTATAATATCTCAAACCGAGAAAGTTCTTAAGATATATGATAAAAAGACGATATCAGAGTCTAATTTTTTATATTTAAGCGATGCTTATTTTGAAAATATAAAGACAGGACAAAGTGCTGACGAATCAGAAGAAATCATAGATTACGTAAAGAGATTAAATTTTAATGATCTCTCTAAATTTGAATTGATCAAAGACGAACCTTACAAAGTCGATATTTTTGTTAACCTGGATGATGATGCGAAGGATGCTTGGAACAAATACCAGACTATCATACATAACAAAGAACTTAGAGGATTCGAGAAGAAGAGAGAGTTTTCAAAGATAAAAAAGACTTTTTATAGTTATGTAATCTCTGTAGACGAGAAGAAGGCGGAACGGATTTTTAATCATGAATTTGGCATAGGATACATAGACAGACACGATCTCGAAGATTATTACGATCTGGAGACGGGTTTTAAAAATACTGATAATGACGTTTACATAATATGAGATCGGTTACGCCCACTTTAATATGGTATTATTACGTATGCAAGAGAGAAGTCTGGCTAATGAGTCATGAGATCGATCCAGAACAGGATAACTCTCTAATAGAACTCGGTAGGATAGTCCATGAATTTTCTTATAAGAGGGATACGAAAGAGATATCCGTCGAAGGAATGAAATTTGACGTTGTTAGAACTGTAGAAGGAAATGTCGTAGTATGCGAGATTAAAAAAACATCCAATTTTGAACTGCCATCTCGAATGCAGCTGGCATATTATTTATATAATCTCAAAAAAAGTGGTTTTAAAGCGAGTGGAGAACTTTTATTCCCTAAAGAAAAGAGAAAAGTCGTTGTAGAACTCGATGAGACGACTGAAAAGAAGCTAGAAGAGGCTGAAAAGGAGATACAAAAAATAATATCTCTGAATATTCCGCCAAAGGCGAATAAGACGATATTCTGTACGAAGTGCGCTTATGCAGAATTCTGCTGGGCATAGTCCTCGGTTTTTATGTAAAACGTATTATGTGGAGATGTAAAAAGCATAATAAATGATGAGATACTATCTTATAGATGGTGGTTAAAACGGAAAAAAAGGTTGGAAAAGGTATAATACGGCTTAAAAAGGGGGATATAACGGAAGAAAAAGTGGATGCGATCGTTAATGCAGCAAACTCGAGTCTAATGGGCGGTGGTGGTGTGGACGGTGCTATACACAGACGCGGTGGTAGAACGATCTTGGAAGAATGTAAAGAGATTATAAAGACTCTTCCAAACAGGTCCCTGCCCCCGG
>DUJX01000023.1 GCA_013329575.1 Halobacteria archaeon
GATCCGAACCATCCTGTAATAGAATCAGATAAAAATTTGAATTGGATCTGTACACCTAAAAATAATAGGCGAGTATTTCGAGGAAAGACAAGCGCGGGTAAGAAAGGAAGAGGGTTGTCAAAAAGGGGTGTAGGCACAGAGAAAATAAGACCGAGCATAAAGTCTAATGATAGAAAAGGAAAGTAAGAACGATAAGATAGGAATCTACGATTGTATCTTTTACAACGGTATTAGCGGTACTTACGAGATGTTTAGGTTGCTAAAAAGGTATTGTTTCAATGGTACAGTAGTCTTCTTTGATGAAAGGAGCTTTGATGCGGATATCATTGACGAATTAATGTTTATAACACCCAAGAATTTTGAGGTATTTCCTGGTTTGGAGATAAAGGTAGACTCTCTATCGAGACTAAAGAGGAAGATATCGGATTATCGGGATTTGGTAGATATCATCGCGGTTAACGGAGGAGATGACAAGGTTAATCGGATGGTATCCAGAGAGCGATACATAGATATCTTGAGAAATACAGATCAAGGAAGAGGGATCGATCATATTACGGCAAAATTTGCTGCAGAGAACGGGGTCATGATAGACTTCTGTATTAATAATCTGATTAATAATAAGCGATCGTTACCAGCATTACTCGGAAAAATGAGAAAAAATTTAATGCTCATTAAAAAATACGGGGGTAAGACCATCTTATCCAGTGGCGGAACGGATAAATTTGGAGTGAAGCCATATCGACAGATGATAGCATTATCTAAATTTATTGGAATGGACAGATATGACGGTTTTGAATCTTTTAAAAATATATATAGTAGAGTCGGCAAGAATAAAAAATATAGAGATGGAAGGCTGGTATCAGAAGGCATTGAGATTATATCATGAAGATTCTACCCTCGTCTCTTCGAACCAAAAGATGGTATATTGCATTCGAGCTTATTTGTGATGAGAAGATTGATGAAAAAGATCTGATAAATTCTATATGGTCTGCCGGCCTTCTTTTGGTAGGTGCATACAAGATGAGTCTATGTAACATACATGTAATCAATTATAATGGTAAAAAAGGCATCATAAGCTGTGCTCGCGAAGAGGTGGACACATTAAGAGCTGTTTTGGCTATTATAAATAAAATAGACAATAAAAAAGTTGCAATAAATGTTTTAGGGGTCGGAGGAAGCATAAAAAAGGTTAATAAAAAGTATATTAAAGATTGATATAATATATATAGATAAAAAATAAAACAACAAAAGAGGTAATATAAGAATGATGGGACCACAAGCACAGATGGGATATGATAGAGCTATTACAGTATTCAGCCCGGATGGACGATTATTTCAGGTAGAGTATGCTCGAGAGGCAGTTAAAAGAGGTACTACCGCGATAGGTATAAAATCAAGCGAGGGCGTGGTGTTATTAGTAGATAAAAGGATAACTAGTAATTTATTAATACCGGATTCTATCGAGAAGATATTCAAAGTTGATGACCATATTGCCATAGCAACATCAGGTTTAGTAGCAGATTCCCGTGTCTTGGTAGACCGGGCAAGATTAGAGTGTCAGATTAATAAATTAACGTACGATGAACCGATAAGAGTAGAAGGTTTGGCAAAAAAAATAAGCGATCATAAGCAACAATACACGCAATATGGCGGAGTTAGACCATACGGTGCAGCATTGTTAATTGCAGGTATTGATAACGAGGAAGCACGGCTATTTGAGACGGATCCGAGCGGTGCTTTGATGGAATATTTGGCCACGTCTATTGGAGAGGGACGTGATACCGTTTTAAAGATTTTAGAGGAAAGAATTGATCCTGAAAAGAAAATTTCGTTTGAAGATTCGATATTTTTGGGATTAGAGTGTTTATATGAGATATCGAAGGATAAATTGAATGCAGATACTATAGAGATAGGATACATCCTGCTCAAAGATGCGATGGTTAGAAAGATGGAATCGAAGGACGTGCGAGAATATGTCGAAAAAGTAAAATTTATGCATAAAGATGATATGAACATAGAAAATAAAGATGAACAAGAAGATAAAGATGAGACGGAGTGATCTATCCTGTGGTAACTTTAGATGATGCGATTATAGTTAGATATAAGGGTTATGGCAAGAAGTTTGAGATTTTTGCAGACCCGGATCTCGCCTTTGCATTACGTACCCATGAGATAGAAGATGTGGATCCGGATAAGCTGTTGGCGGTAGAGGAGATATTCGAGGACGCACAAGAGGGCAAAAAAGTTTCAAAAGAGGCATTAATAGAAGTCTTTGGAACAGATAATATATATGATGTAGCAAAAAAGATCATAGATAAGGGAGAACTCGGGTTAACTGCTAAACAGAGAAAAGATATGAAAGAGAAGAAGAGAAGGCAGATTATTTCATTAATTGCAAAGGATGCGATAAATCCTCAAACAAATACTCCTCATCCGCCTGCACGGATAGAAAGAGCTATGGAAGAAGCAAGAGTGAATATAGATCCTTTTAAAAATACAGAAGAATTGTTAAAAGAAGTAATAAAGGCGATAAGACCAATAATTCCAATAAAATTTGAAAAATTAAGAATTGCTGTCAAGATTCCTCCAGAGTATGCAGGAAAATCATACGGAGCGATAGCAAATTTTGCAGATATAAAACGGGAAGAATGGGGCGCAGATGGATCATGGATAGCATTAGTAGAGGTCTCAGCATCATTGCAGTCGGAGTTTTACGGATTGGTTAATAAGCTAACGAAAGGAGAAGGGGAGACAAAAATAATTAAAGATTCGAGCGGTAAAATATGAGTAAAGATATTGTAATACCGGGATATTTGCTTGGTGAGAACATAAACGGCGGAGATGGTACGTTTAGGGATGGTAATAAAGTTTATTCGGCAATATACGGCGTGGCAAAAAGAGTAAACAATAAGGTGGAGGTTATCTCTTTAAAAGGTAAGTATAACCCTAAAAAAGGGGATCTGTTGATCGGGATAGTAACGGAGATAACGTTTTCTATGTGGATATTGGATATAAATTCTCCATACGACGGGTTTTTATATCTATCGGATTATTTCAAAAAAATTGAGAAAGAAGATATGTCAAAAGAGCTTAGAATTGGAGAAACAGTTGTTGCGAAGGTAAAGGAGATAGAGACACCGATGAGGGTAAATCTGACCTTAAACGATAATAGGTGCAAGGTAATCCGTACTGGTGTTGTAGTTGATGTTCCATATGCCAAAATTCCGGTAATAATAGGAAAAGGAGGATCTACGATAAACCTAATCAAGAAAGAAACAAACTGCGATATTTTTGTAGCACAAAACGGAAGGGTCTGGATAAACGGCAGCGACGAAATGATCAAATTGGTGATAAATATCATAAAAACGATAGAAAAAGAAGAGTGTTCGGATAACATTTCAGAAAAAATAACCAAGTTAATCCAAAAAGAGAAAAAAAGATAAAAGAGACAGATAAAGATGCAAAGTAAAAGAGAGATGAAGATAGAAGAAAAACCTGAGAGATTAATAGTAGATGGCGTTAGGCTGGATGGGAGGAAAAAAGATGAGATTAGGCCTATAAAGATAGAAGCAGGCGTGATGAATAGAGCAGATGGATCTTGTTATATCGAATGGGGTAAGAATAAGATCATTGCGGCTGTTTATGGTCCTAGAGAAGTACATCCGCGCCATTTACAGGAGACGTACAGGGCTATTATACGGTATCGCTATAACATGGCATCTTTCGCGGTAGATGAAAGAAGGAAGCCCGGTCCTGACCGAAGAAGTATAGAGATATCCAAGGTTAGCAGAGAGGCGATAGAGCCTGTTTTAATGCTTGAACAATATCCGAGATCCTCTATAGATGTTTTTGTAGAGGTTTTGCAGGCTGATGCAGGGACGAGAGCCGCAGGAATTACTGCTGCATCTGTTGCATTGGCTGATGCAGGAATACCAATGAAGAATCTCGTATCTGCCATCTCGGTAGGTAAAGTGGACGGAGAGGTAGTACTGGATCTCGATAAAAAAGAAGATAATTTTGGAGATGCAGATATGCCGGTTGCTATGATCGTTGATAGTGGTGATGTAACTCTGCTACAGATGGACGGAGTTCTTACAAAAGATGAGTTTATGGAAGCATTAGAATTGGCAAAAAAGGGATGTAAGTATATTTATGATATACAAAGAGAGTGTTTAATCTCAAAATATAAAAAAGTGAATAGTGATTAGATGAGCAGCGAAGATATACTATCCGAGATCCGCCGCGATTATATTTATCGGCTGATACGAAACGGTGAGAGGATAGATGGTAGAAAGTTTGATGAGTATAGAAATATAGATATAGAGCTTGGACCGATCGAGAGAGCAGAAGGATCTGCACGTGTAAAAATAGGAACTACGGATGTTTTGGCTGGTGTTAAGATGCAGATAGGCGAACCATTTCCGGATACTCCAAATCAAGGCGTGATAATAACAAACGCAGAGTTAATACCGCTCGCATCACCAACATTTGAACCAGGACCACCGGATGAGAATGCAATAGAACTTGCAAGGATCGTGGATAGGGGTATAAGAGGCTCTAATGCTATAGATCTCGATAAGTTGTGTGTAGATCCGGGTAACGAGGTTTGGATAATATTTATAGATCTGCATATACTAGATCATAATGGAAACCTGGTCGATGCATCATCGCTCGCTGCTATAGCCGCTTTGCTTAATGCCAAAGTTCCTAACACCAAGTTCGGAATAGATAAAGATGACGAAAGATTGGCCATGAACGATGTGCCTATAACAACTACCTCTGCAGAGATTGATAAAAATTATATCTTCGATCCTTGCTTGGATGAGGAAAATGCTGCAAATGTCGAACTAACGGTTATAACTACCAGCAAAGGAGAATTATGCGGAATGCAAAAGACCGGTATAGGAAAGATTCCAGTTGATACAGTTCCCAACATTATTGATTCTTCTATAAATATGGGCAAAAAATTAAGAGAGATGTTATTAAAAGTAGTAGAAGGTAACAGAATCTAATTTAATACATAACAAATTCAATAAAGGTCAATAAATCTTTATTTTATTAAAGGAGTGAACATATGGCAAAAAAAGGCAAAAAAACAAGATCTTCTGGGAAGTACGGCCCCAGATACGGCAGAAAGATTCGTAAATTGGCTGCAGATATAGAAGAAAGGGTGCATATTAAGTATAAATGTCCTCAATGCGAAAACTATTCTGTAAAAAGAGTAGGCACTGCCATTTGGAAATGTTCTAAATGTGGTTATACTTTTGCGGGAGGAACTTACCAGCCTAAAACGCCTGTTTATTCGTCGTTGGAGGCTAAATCCAAGTAAAGATAGGGGGTAATACTTGTACCGGTGTACAAAATGTAAGAGGAGTGTTGAGATAACAAATTATAGAGAGATAAGATGTCCTTATTGCGGAAATCGCATCTTTTTGAAAGATAGAGCGATAGCGTTTGTAAAAGAGGTTAAAGCAGAGTAAGACCGATGGTAGAGACACAGCGAAGATGTGATTTTAGTCTATCTATAAAAGGAGATACCAGATTAATAGAATTGTTATATAAGAGTTTGGCGGCCGAGACGGATGATTATCCTGCAGACAGGTCAAGAGTAGAAATGAATGCAAATCTGGATGAGGGATGTCTTCAACTTGATATAACGTCTGGTAATATCGTATCATTGAGAGCCAATATAAATACATGGCTTAGATTGATAAAAGTGGTAGACGATATATCGAAGATCTTTTGATTTTCGTATGTCGAGACCACAAAAGGTTTTGAGCATTTACAAAATAATAAAAGGGGGTGATTTAAATTAGTGGACAGATACCGCCGCAATTACAAAATCAAATAATGCAGTTACAGCAGTTACAAGCACAACTACAGGCATTACAGGGACAAAAGATACAGTTAGAAAGTATGTTGAGAGAGAACGAGGATGCCTTAGAAGAGCTGAATAAAGCAAAAGACGACGAGATAGTCTATAAAAGCGTTGGAGAGATACTCGTAAAGAGCACAAAAGATGACGCAATAAAAGAGTTGGTTGATAAGAAAGAGACGATGAATATAAGAAAACAGACGCTCGATAGACAAGAAGAACGATTACAAAAGAGATTAACCCAACTTCAAGAACAGATACAAGGTATCCTTGGAGGATTAGGAGCAAATCAAGGAGAGGCATGAAAAAACCTCTTCTTTAATCTTCCTATTCTATATCATTCTATACTTAAAAGATATATATGCTTAACAGATTTTAAAATGTTTATGCTAAGTTCTTAGTCCTTATTTTTAAGATTGGATCTCACCAGTTTTAGGAATATATCATGAAAGGTAAGATCATTTGACAATTCTGGGTGAAAACAAAGCCCTATAACATTTTTCTCCATTACAGCTATTGGGTTATTATTATACTTTGCCAATACGGTCACATTATTACCCACTTTTTTTATCACCGGCGCTCTTATAAAGACTGCATTAAACATCTTCTTACAATCATTATAATTTAGACAGACCTCTGTCTCGAAAGACTCCTTTTGTCTTCCGTATGAGTTTCGCTCTACACAAATATCGAGCAACCCAATAAGATCGTCTCTTTCTTCCCTATAGACCTCTTTGGATAGCAATATCAACCCGGCACAAGTCCCCATGATAGGTTTTCCACTCATACCAAAATCTTTTATCTCATCAAACATTCCTTTCTTCTTCAACCCTTTCCCGATGGTAGTACTCTCCCCACCAGGAATAACAATCCCGTCACAGTAGGAGACCATACCAGCGTCTTTTATCCGGACTATGTCGATATGATCATCCAACAATTTAAACATGTTTAAATGCTCATCAACATCGCCCTGAATATCTATAACTCCGATCCTCACTTAATCCTTAGAGCCCACTCGTCTGTAGCATCTCTTTATCACTCAAACTATCTATATCTATTCCTTTCATTGGTTCACCGAGCCCCTTAGATATTTGTACAAGTTTTTTAGGATCGTCATAGAACTCAACCGCACCTACTATTGCCTCTGCCATCCTCTGGGGATTCTCTGATTTAAATATGCCTGAACCGACAAAAACTCCGTCTGCACCAAGTTTCATCATTAAAACTGCATCAGCCGGTGTCGCAATGCCACCCGCAGCAAAATTAACGACAGGAAGCCTTTGTAACGTTGCGGTCTCTTTGACAAGTTCAAACGGTGCCTTTATCTCGTACGCGACAACACGAAGTTCCTCATCGTTCTTTCCTTTTAAAGAGCGAACCTCGCCCATAATTGCTTTAAAATGTCTGACAGCTTCTCTAACATCTCCTGTTCCAGCCTCACCTTTGGTTCTTACCATTGCAGCACCCTCGTCTATCCTGCGTAATGCTTCTCCAAGATTTCTGGCACCACAGACAAAAGGAACTTTAAACCTTTTCTTTTCGATATGGTCATCATCCGCGGGAGTCAAGACTTCCGACTCATCTATCATGTCCACGCCCAATGCTTCCAAAATTTCAGCCTCGGCAAAATGCCCAATCCTAACTTTTGCCATTACGGGAATAGTAACGGCGTTCATGATCTCTTCGATTATTGCAGGATCTGCCATTCGTGCAACACCGCCTGCTTTTCTAATATCTGCAGGAACTGCATGTAGTGCCATGACAGCAATAGCTCCAGCTTTTTCTGCGATAATCGCCTGTTCGGCACTGACTACATCCATAATGACGCCGCCTTTCTGCATTTTAGCAAAACCAAGTTTTATTAGGTCTGTTCCAAATCTTAGGTTTTCTAATTTTTTATCCATTTGAATCATCCTTTTAAACTCATAACTAATATTTTTATGGTATATCTCATTTATGGTATCGATATCATTATTCTCATATAGATATATTAAATTTTTTTAAAGGAAATTTAATATAATAATTTATATAACTTTTAATACGATATCTATAAAATAAAAGAATAAAAAGATTAAATGACAAAAAATAAAGAGTTAGCAGAGATTTTTGACAATATGGCTAACATCCTTGAATTTAACGGCGAAAGCCCTTTCAAAGTTACCGCATATAGGAAAGCCGCTGGCATCATCAGTAATTTATCTCAAGATATAGAAAAGATTGCAAAAGACGGAAGATTAGAAGATATACCAGGAATTGGAAGATCCATTGCTGGTAAAATAGAAGAATACTTGAATACAGGCGAGATCAAAGCATATAAAAAGGCTGCTTCAGACTTGCCTGAGGGCATCATAAGATTGATGGATATTCAAGGAATCGGCCCAAAAACGCTCCGTTTGATCTACGAAAGGCTGAACGTTAGAACCTTAGATGACCTTAAAAGGGTTATAGAAGATGGGAGCCTTGCTACTCTTCCTTTGATGGGAGAAAAACGTGTTGAAAATATAAAGAAGAGCATCGAGTTTTTAGATAAGACAAAAGGAAGATTGCTTATACACGATGCGTTAATGCTTGCAGAAGAAGTGATAAGTTATCTAAATAATACAAAAGATAAAGATCGAATAATAGCGATTGCAGGATCGTTAAGAAGAAAAAAAGAGACTATTGGAGATATAGATCTTATTGCATGCTATGATGATAAAAACAATCTTATTGAACGTTTTATTAATATACCGATAATAGAACGAGTAATTGCTGCTGGTACAACAAAAGGATCTGTCGTTATAAAAG
>DUJX01000083.1:0-432 GCA_013329575.1 Halobacteria archaeon
TTCTTTTAATTTGATATCTCTATAATTTAGTTCGCCTTTGATAACATCCGCTATCCAACTAGCCGCAATGTTAGGTTCTATCTCTTTTGACACCGTCTCAAAATAATCTGCAATAGCTATATCCGACGTCAAAGACCTTGCATGCTCTTCTTTTATTCCATATTCTTTAATAAATCTCTGCCGTTTAGCGTCAGGCAATTCAGGGATCTCATTACGGAGTCTTGTTTCCCAATCTTTAACGTTCATCGGTGGTATATCCGGTTCAGGAAAATATCTATAATCTTCTTCTTCCTCTTTCGTTCGGAGAGGGATGG
Organism: Halobacteria archaeon; assembly: GCA_013329575.1. GTDB lineage: Archaea > Halobacteriota > Methanoliparia > Methanoliparales > Methanoliparaceae > Methanoliparum > Methanoliparum sp8915u. Next base: position 315 of record DUJX01000083.1, read on the forward strand.
TTATGCCTCTCTCCTCATCGTAATGTCTCGTCTCTCTCTTAACACGAATATTCTTCATTCTAAGATTTTTATGCCGCGTTTTCTCGTAGAGTAATGCTTTCTCCACTCCTTTATGAGA
>DUJX01000083.1:492-5218 GCA_013329575.1 Halobacteria archaeon
CTCAAATCAGGCTCTGTGACAATCTCCAACAGAGGCATTCCAGATCTATTATAATCTACCAAGGTATATTTAGAATGTTCCATGCCGCCCGTATGTATTAATTTTGCAGGATCTTCTTCCATATGTACTCTATTTATCCGTATAATCTTCTCTCCTGTATCGGTCGTTATGGAAACCGTTCCATTTTTTGCGAGAGGAAAATCGTACTGTGATATCTGGTAACCNNGTCTGGTTTAATAATGTACAATCTAAGGCTAAAGCCACTTTTATCCCAAACTCAACCGCTTTTTTGTTTATCACAGGCAAAGCACCAGGTAACCCGAGACAGACGGGGCATGTATGTGTATTAGGTTCAGAATTATGGTAAGATGTGGAACAACTGCAAAAAAGCTTGCTTTTAAGTTTGTTGAGTTGTACGTGAACCTCCAGTCCAATTATGACATCTGAATCTGTATCATAAATCTTTGATTTGCCGGTCTCGATTTGATGATACGAATAATCATCTTTATTATCCNNCGGATTGAAAAACCTGTGGGTTTTCGTGTTCATCCATTTTATCCATTAGAACAACTCCAATACTTTTTTTTGGTAATTTGTATCTGATTCATAAATCTTGGCTATCTCTATTATATCTGACTCACAAAACGCTTTACCTATCATCTGCATCCCTATTGGCAACCCTTCTGAAAAACCACATGTGATATTCAGAGATGGAAGACCGGTTAAATTTACTGGGACTGTAAATATATCTGATAGATACATAGATACCGGATCATCTACCTTATCACCCAGATTAAACGGTTTATACGGCATAGTTGGTGTAACGATCGCATCTAGTCCCGATTTATCAAAAGCATCATTAAAATCTTTTATTATCAGGCTTCTTATCTTAAGAGCTTTTAGATAATATCTCCCATAATATCCTGCCGAAAGCGCAAATGTCCCCATAAGAATCCTTCTTTTTACTTCTTTACCGAAACCTTCTCCTCTAACCTTAGAGAAAGTACTATCCCAATCTAAATTTACGTCAAGACTTTCATCGAGGCTAAGCCCATAACGAGTCCCGTCAAATCGTGCCAGGTTGGACGATGCCTCGCTCATCGCTATAATATAATATGACGGTAAGGCATATCTTATATTTGGTAGATCTATCTCTTCGTATTCTATTCCGAGACTTTCTAATCTATGAATAGCATCCCATACGCACTTTAAAACGTCTTTATCAGTACCATTATCGTTAAAAAGCGTTGTCAAAACTCCTATCTTTCTTTTTCTCTTATGTTTTTCAGTTTTATGATTATTTATAATATTTGATCTATCTTCTAACGATATAGATGTAGAATCATTAGGATCTTTACCTGATATGATATCTAAAACGGTCTCTGCATCTTTTACCGATGCAGCCATACTTCCTATCCCTTCTACGGAATTTGCGTAAGCTATCAATCCGTATCTCGATACAAGTCCATAAGTGGGTTTTATTCCGACGACTCCGCAGAATGATGCAGGACACCTGACAGATCCGCCAGTATCCGTACCTAATGCTGCTATGCATTCTCCTGCAGCAACAGCAGCGGCACTCCCTCCTGACGACCCACCAGGGACCTTATCATTCTTCCAAGGGTTTAAAGTAGGTCCAAAAAAACTTGTCTCGGTAGTAGACCCCATAGCAAACTCGTCCATATTGGTCTTACCGATTATAATGGCCCCTTCCCTCTTTAACTTGTCAATTATCGTCGCATCGAACGGCGGGACGTATCCTTTTAATATCTTGGATGCGCAGGTAGTCTCGGTCCCTTTGGTAGATATATTATCTTTTACCGCGATAGGCATTCCTAAAAGTCTTCCTTTTTTATCTCCTTTATCTTTGTCAACCTTTCTGGCATCGTCTATTGCTTCTTCACGTACGGTTATAAATGCGTTTAATCTGTTCTTATTTATCTCGTCTATTAACTTGGATATAGTCTCTTCTGTATCTTTGTTATCTACAACATCCTTAAATCCACCTATCCCTCTCTCAAAACAACCTCTCATTGAGTTCTATCCCCAGTTTAATCAATATCTAAAATACAAAATATCGTATAATCTTCATATTACAACAAAATCTGTTATCATTCTCTTTATTATTGCAGTTAATACGTCTTTGCGAGATATATTTTTATCTTGCTCTCATCTCCACATAAGACACATCTTCCAGCTTTTTCTTCATCTATGATCTCGCCTAATATTTTTAATCCGGTCTTGTCCTCTATCTCCGTTCCACAAGATTCTTTGCCGCACCAACCAGTTTTATAAACATATCGTTTATTTATCTTATCAATCTTATAACTTTCATCGATCTTACTATCGATGGATGTATTACAAGAATCGTGGTTCTGTGATGAAGAATCCGATTTATCCTCTCTACATACTTCTTGGGCGATGGCTATTTCTTCACTACTATCATACTCGATTATCCTGCTAAACATCTCTTTTTCTGCCTTATTATACAAATCATAGACCATCTTATCGCTCTCTTCTTCTATCCATCCTTCGATATCTTCTTCTTTGACCGATACCTTCTCGTTCTTATCTCTTCTGCTTATAGTTACAGACTCTTTCTCTATATCCCTCGGTCCGATCTCTATTCGAAAGGGTACTCCTTTTAACTCCCATTTATAATATTTAGCCCCCGGTCGTTCATCTGATTTATCGAGTTCTATTCTATACCGAGTTCTAAGTCTATTCTTTATACTCTCACATTTTTCTATAATTTGTAATTCATGATCTTTTTTGATGATTGGGATTATGACTATCTGTACTGGAGCAACCTCTGGCGGAAGAACCAGCCCTTTATCGTCACCGTGTATGGAGATCATCGCTGCAATACACCGTTCAGATATACCGTAACATGTCTGGTTGACATATCTCTGTTCTCCGTTCTTGTCTTCGTATGTTATACCGAACGTTCTAGCAAAATTATCCTTAAGATTATGTATCGTACCTATCTGGAGCGTCTTACCGTCGGGCATTATCGTATCTAATGCAATAGTATAATCTGCACCGGCAAATTTGTCCCAATCTGGTCTTTTACTTATCAATATCGGGATGCAAAGACGTTTAAAAAAGGATTTATATATTTCAGTGGCTTTTCTCACCTGTTCTTCGGCATCTTCATAACTTTCATGGGCAGTATGCACCTCTTTAAAAGATGAGATCTCCCTGTTTCGTATAAGCGGTTTGGTCCCTTTCGTCTCGTAACGAAAAGTATTCACTATCTGATATACTAATATCGGGAGATCTGCATGGCTTCTTATCCAGAGTTTGAATATAGGATATATCGCGGTCTCTGATGTCGGTCTTAGTGCCAATGGTATATCAAGGTCGTCTAAACCGCCTTTTGTCACCCAGTATACCTCGTCCTGAAAACCTTTTATATGCTCCGCCTCTTTCATAAATTCTTGTTCCGGTATCAATAACGGGAAATACGTCTCTTTATGACCTGTGCTATCTAAAAGATCTCTTAATATCTCATAAGTGTATCTTCGTATCTTAAACCCGAAAGGACACCAGACATATAACCCTTTTACCGGATATCTGACATCGACTATCCCGGCTAATCGGAGAATATCGTTATACCATTCTGAAAAAGATCCATCTTTATCCATCCAATCTCCTCTAATCTTTTGCAAATTTTTGTGTAGTTATTTTATCATCTGATCTTCTATGATCGTTATCTTTTGTAATTTTTGTAATCGTGTGATAACCTTTTTTAAACCGTTAATCTTTCTTTAAATATTTATCTCATGATAAACAAAAATAAAAAGATAGTTCGATTAAACTATGTATGCCTATATATATTCATTTTAATACGCCATTAATACGGATTCTTTACATATGAATAAAAAATATACAAATTTGCCAAGTCCGGAAACGAGTGGTGATAAATCGGTAGAGGAGACAATAAAACGTAGACGGTCTGAACGAACATTTATCAGTAGGCCGTTATCATCGAAACAACTCTCACAAATTCTCTGGGCTGCTCAAGGGATTACATACAGAGATAAAAGAGCAGCACCGTCTGCCGGGGCTACTTACCCGATCGATCTATATGTTGTTATCGGATCAAGTAGCGTAACAGAGATAGATACCGGATTGTATCATTACATACCAGAAGGACATCGAATAGAATTCTTGAAAGATTTAGAAGAAGATCTTATATATCAATTGGTAGAGGCATCGCTCTTTCAGATGTTCATTGCAGATGCTCCAATCTCTATCGTTATAACAGGAGAATATGAGAGAATGACTATAGTATATGGAAGAAGAGGGATCAGGTATGTCCTTTTAGAGGCAGGACATGTATCCCAAAATATATATCTACAGGTTACCTCCCTCGGTTTAGGAACGGTTGCAATAGGAGCATTCCATGATCATGAGGTCTCAAATCTATTTGGTCTTCCTCAAAACCAGAGACCATTATATCTAATGCCGATAGGATATGTAAGATAAAATCATATCAAGAACGATATGGAGATCGTAAAATGGATACAGAAAATGTATTTAAGAGGATGAAAAACGTTTTTACGGAGTTTTTAAGTATAATGGATAATAGTACAAAGGTAATTGTAAGAGCTGCCCCTCTATCCGTGAATGATGCGATAGGAAGACCTGACAAAAACGATTATCCATTACAAATAGGGGTTGAAAAACTGATGGAATCCGATGTCTTGGGTTCTAAAGGTCA
>DUJX01000161.1 GCA_013329575.1 Halobacteria archaeon
GGATTTTTTAGATACAAAACAGCAAAGTATCTTATCTGATTCGTCTGATATCTTACTTTATTTGAATAAAACATGTAATCATTAAAGATTTAAAGATCTTCTTTGATACAGACGAGATGTGGTGGTGCATTTGCAAAAGACAGCGATTTCTTCATCTTTTCCATTAATATCAAAATAAAAGGGTGGTCGTAAGGTTACTCACCCAAAAGATTCTTATCTTATCATTGCATATCGTTTAACGGTTTGTTCTTTATAGATTTTATCCTATCTACCTGCTGTAGATCGATTAAATAATTTAAAGATGTCTTCGTCTTATTCAGTCGAAGGAATGAACATCCTTAGGAACGAGATAACAATGTTCTTAATAGATTCTACCAGAGGACCGATTACCCCCAAGAGTGGGCCTATCTTCTCGATTAATGAACTCAATATATTTAAAACGGTCTCTTTTGCCGGTCCGAGCAAATTCAATAACGGATCCAGAAAATCCAACAGCATCGGAATGACCTCATCCACGATCGATAAGATCATCTCTCCAAGATCAATCGATGATAGCGTGTCTAAAATATTCTTCAATAGATCTGGAACCATCTCAACCACTGATTTTATTAAACCAGACAACATCGGTACTGCGGTGCCCATCATGCCCCTTGTGATATTCTCAAATAGGTTAAAATTTGTTCTCTCACTCATAAAAACTCACTATATACTAGCTAAGTATTTTTTAATATTTAAATCTATGTGGTTACTCTACTTTTAACACGAATATTAAAAATATAAACTTTTAAAAATACCGCGGATTGATTTATTAAAAGGATAATTAGGATCGGTAGGTTCATGAACCATAAAAATCCTGAACATTACCTCTATTTAAATAAGAAGGTTACAGATTAATAGATGAAAGATAAATCATTGATAGGAACGTATGGTCAAAGATAACGTATGCCCAATCTGTCTCGGAGAACTCGACGGTTATTATATAGAAGAGGGGCACATCATATATTCGGATAAAAAGTTAACATGCAAAGACTGCGGATTTAGTTTTCAAGGCGAGTTTGATGAGAGTTTAATAGATATCGGCTAAAATTAACTAAAAATTCATATGTTTATCACTCATCTTTATTCTTTTCAGCCTATCGCCCCCTTTAATCTCTGTAATAACATCAAAAACAGCTTTTGGCACGAGATCATCCCATTTTTCATCGTTTGATATTCTTTCTCTTATCTTCTCGCCCATATACTCTTCTCGCTTCAACAAAGGAAAAGTTCTTACTTCTATACCATCCTCTTCAAAAAGTCTTATAACGAGCGGATTGTTAGAATAAACAACATTAAACGGTGGGACCATAGACTTAACATGTGAGACCCAGAGGGCATGCCTGTTTATATCTTCGATGGGTATCACATAATACATCTTATTTAGTCTGCTTAGGGAGCGAGTAATCATCATTACCCGCTCTCCTGCTGTAAACGGATCATTCAGCGTATGACTTAACTGGGCGCTTCCTATCCCTATTATGATCTCATCTACCTCATTAGAGATCATATTTATGATCGCATGGTGCCCTTTATGGTATGGCTGAAACCGCCCGATATAAAAAGCTCTCTTCATATCCAATCTTTTAAACATCCGATGTATATTTTAATAAATATATCTTATATCTTGATTTATAGATCCGTTTTAACCGTTTTAATGCAAAAATTTTAAAATTTATTCTCATTGATCGATCTATCGCTCTCTTGCCATCTTTCTCTTACGTTCGCTCAATTTTTTAGCGGCATCGATGCTTCCGTCCTCTATCTCAAGATTTTTTTTAGCAATCTCAAAGATCTCTTTACCCCGTTCGGTTCGTACAATGGATGTATTCCATCCATCAGGCGCACCTACCGATCCAACAGATAAGTCTGCATAATACGCACTAAAATCTACACATTTATGACATGGGAGCCGGACATATCTTCCTAAATCTTTTACTGGAACACTCTTCTCTTCATCACTCATAACAATGAACTTGCCTTTGCTTATCTCCATCTTTTTTACCGATTTTAGATCGATACCCATCTCTTTCTCTATTAAGTTCTTACAAAGCCCGTTATAATAAAAGGATTCTAAACAAAATAATCCAATTATCGCACCTATTTTATCGCTTGCTCCGATTATATTCGAATTTTTTATTCTTCTCGCAGCATTCACCTGGCATGGTGTCCCTACGATAGCAATATTTGTAAAACCTTCGTCTATCGCATCCTTAAATGCTTTGAATATGGGTACATACGTATATTTAGTCCCTGCAATCTTCGCAATATCTTTTTTATCAGATATGACAACAGGACTCGCTTTCCATTCTTCGTCTCGTTCTACACCGATTACGGCATCTATCTCTCCAACCTCAAATAAATATTTTAATATACCTGAGACGGTTGCACCATTCTGTCCGTCCATATCTTTAGCCCGTGATTTATAAACAGCAATAACATTATCAAACTCATCCGCGGGCGATCCACCGAGAACAGGACAGACATCACTACAAGTATCGCATGATCTGCATAATTCATCGTTTATGATGGCAAACTCATCTACCTCGATGCCACCCCGCGTACACGCTACCATACAGGCAGCACAACCAGTACAACGCCCACTCGCTACAACATCCTTCAATCTAACCGAGTCAATCATTTGATCTACCCCATCTTATTTTAAACGTGTATTTAAATGTCAAATAAAAAATATAAAATTAAAAGATTTGATCTGTCTTTATGTTTATGGTACCCGAGACGATATCTACTTCTCCTTTTTAATTATCTCTTCACCGATGATCTTTATCGATTTCTCCATGTTTGGACCTACCGGGCTTCCTGCAACGATCTGTGTTACTCCTACATCATAAAGTTTCCCGATCTTTGCAATACATTCGTCAGGCGATCCGCAGATAGAGAACGCATTCAACATCTCATCCGTAACAGATTTTTTGAGCGTACCAAAATCAAACCGGCCTAATGCTTCTCGTATCTTTTTAACATCTTCTAAATCAATATTATGTCTCTTAAATACTAAATCTGGGCTTCCTGCCACTATAAATCCAACAACAATTTTTGCAGCATTTTTTGCCTTGTTAGAGTCCTCATCTACAGAAAAGCACGTATAAGCAACTATATCGAAATCATCTCTACCGACCTCGTCCATTCCTTCCTTGCATAATGGTATCGATACCTCGAAATCTTTAGGATTTGATGCATTTATCAAGGCGCCATCACCGATCATACCCGCCGTCTTTAACATTACAGGGCCCTGAGCACCTATATAAATAGGAATATCTCCAGCCTTAAAGTCCATCTTTGCACCATTTATATCAAAGAACTCTCCATCGTATTTCACTGGATTACCTGTCCATAATCCTTTTATCACATCAACAGCTTCTTTTAATCTTTTAACAGGCTTATCCATATCTATACCGAGTTTACTGAGAGTTGTTTTATCACCTGGTCCTATACCCAACACACCGCGCCCTTTAGACAGTTCATTAATCGTTGCTACCGCAGACGCCGTTACAGCCGGATGGATTTGATAGCTGTTTGTAACACCCGGTCCTATCTTTATCTTATTCGTATTTGCCGCGATCATAGCAAGTACCGCATAAACGTTCCTGTTGTTATAATGGTCTGTCACCCAAACATTCTCGAATCCGTTCTCTTCAGCCAAGCGAGCGTAGTTTACGACTTTTTCTATCTCCATGTTTGGTAAAAATTCTATTCCAAAACTCATACTTTTATCTCCTCCTTCTTATCTCTATAAAAACAAACTATATTTATTATTTTGCCTTAGATTATCATTTATGATCTTTTTTAACTTTTTTTTAATTTTTAATACAATAAAATTTCTATTAAAATAATTAAGAATATGGAGAGGCAGAATAAGCCTATTTGATATTATCTTAAATTATAGTTAAATAACGTTTTTTTATTTTTAAACAGAAAATATACCTTTAAATTAGAAATAACATCCGTAATTCAATAAAAACATATTTATATTGATAAAACAAAAAATAATGTCAAAATGAACGAATATATTTAGTTTAAAATTAAAATAAGCATAAAAAAATAGTTTTTTACTAATCTTATTATAAGAAAAATATTTAAATAAGAAAATCTTTATTAGCTATTAGTTAATCATACGTTTACCTTAATTAAAGACATTTTTAATCATAAAAACGTTTAGGAGATGACAAAAATGACAAAAATAGATTCTTTGGGTATCCAAATAGTAATAGATGCATGGGGATGCAAGAATACTAATAATGAGACATTAGTGAGAGAGTTTTTAGAAGAGAGTGTTAAATCTTGCAAGGCAACCCTTCTCTCGGTTCACACGCATAAATTTTCTCCTCAAGGAATAAGCGGTGTCGCTATAATATCAGAATCGCATATATCAATACATACTTGGCCGGAGTATAATTATGCCGCTATCGATATATTTACTTGTGGTAAAGATGTAGAACCATATAATGCATTAGACGTTGTTAAAAAAATATTCGATCCGGAGAAGATTACACTGAACGAATTAAAGAGAGGGGTTTCGATTGAATTACTTTGCTGAAGACCATCCATATGCACCGCTTATTCCTATAAAAAAGAGGATATTTGATGAGCACTCAAAGTATCAACATATAGAGGTATATGAGACAGAGGATTTAGGCAACATGCTCGTCTTGGACGGTGCAGTACAGCTGACAGATAAAGATAATTTCATATATCATGAGATGATAACCTATCCGGCCTTGGCTATATCAAAAAAGTCGGATGATGTCTTGATAATAGGAGGAGGAGACGGTGGGACGGCAAAAGAAGTACTAAAGTTTAACAAACATGCAAACGTAGAACTTGTAGATATAGACGAAAAAGTCATAGAAGTATCTAAACGATTTTTTCCAGAGGTATCTTCGGCTTTAAACAAGATAAATGTCGTAATAGATGATGGAATAGAGTTTGTTAAAAGATCTGATAAAAAGAGAGATATCATAATAGTCGATTCTACTGATCCTACACCACTTGCAGAAGGACTTTTTTCGAAAGAATTTTATGAATATGCCCATAAGTTAAGCAGTATTCTCGTTGCACAGACAGATAGCCCTATATCTAACAGAAAAGCACATCTAAAAGCGATCGATAATATGAAGAAGGTTTTTAAATACGTTTATACCTATCTGGCATATATACCGACCTATCCGGGCTCTCTCTTCTCTTTCTCAATAGGAATGGATGAAGAGTTGGGTGAGATAAATGATATAGATATAAAGACTAGATATTATTCTAAAGAACGATTCTTAGTATCTATGAACGATTTTACGAAAGATATTATGGAATAACCTATCTTCACCCAACTTAAAATTTTTTTAATTTATATTTTGTACTTTGTGGATCGACTAATACAAGCATCTTAAATAAAGACTCTACACTCTACGCTACATCTTTAAAAACGAAGTTTTGGGTAAAGTGTGACAAGAGATTGATTATATCTTGTTACTATCCTGTAAATACCTACATAGTTGATAACAGCAAAGCAAAAATGTGATGGAAAAAAATAAGAGCAAATGTGAATTATTCTGTGTGGGATTTCTATGGGCGGGGCGATATCTATGGCATT
>DUJX01000081.1 GCA_013329575.1 Halobacteria archaeon
GGAATTTTTAGATCTTTGGCAATCTCACCGAGCGCCCGGACGGATTCATAGAAGTCGCCTATAACGGTTGGTTTTTCTGGATTTCCAAAATTAAGACAGTCTGCAAGAGAATGGGGTCGTGATCCTACCGATACTAAATTTCTACATACCTCGTCCACCGCAGAAAGAGCCCCTTTATATGGATTGATCTTCATAAAAGCTGGGTTAATATCTGCGGATATTGCGAGCCCTTTGTATGAATCCTCCAACGGTTTTATTACAGCTGCGTCTCCATGAGAGGGATTTTTTATACCACCATGTAACGGTTTTAGGATCGTTCTACCGCCGACTTCATGGTCGTATCTCCTTATCACAAACTCTCTACTGCAAACGTTCAGGCTTGATAAGATCGATAAAAATATCTTGTTATAATCATCTGGCTCATCAAAATACTCTTTCTCTTCTCGGATATCTCTTATCTTAATCGCCCTATCGTATCGTATACCATTAATCAAGAAATCAAGATCGAGCTCGTATATCTTTGCTCCATTATACTTTATTATGAATAAATTTCCCGGTACAGATCTTCCGATGACGGTTGCAGGAACGTCCCAATAATCGAATATCTCTAATACTTCGTCTACTTTATCAGGGCTTACGGATAACATCATCCGCTCTTGAGATTCGGATATCAGTATTTCCCACGGATGCATTCCTTCCTCTTTTAAAGGAACTTTATCGATATCGATACACGCTCCGCATCCTGCCGCAAAAGACATCTCTCCAACGGCACACGAGAGACCTCCACCGCCCAGATCTTTCATACCATCCAGAAGCCTTTTATCGGTCACTTCCAGACATGCATGAATGAGAGGTTCTTCCAAGATAGGATTTCCTAATTGTACAGCACTACGATCTTCTTCTGATTTATCTGAAAGGTCTGCCGATGCGAATGTAACGCCATGTATTCCGTCTCGGCCTGTTCTTCCGCCGGCTAAGACGAATAAGTCACCCTCTTTCGATCTGCTCGGTACTACCAGGCTTTTTTTTATTATTCCAACACAGCCGGCATTTACGAGACAGTTGTTTTTATATCCTTCATCAAAATAGATCATTCCTGCAAGTGTCGGAACGCCTATCCGGTTTCCGTAATCGCCTATACCGGATACCACCCCATTAAACAGAAATTTAGACCTTTTATCTCGGTCGGGTATTCCAAAAAACAATGAATCTATAAGAGCGATAGGTCTGGCACCCATGCATAAGACATCTCGTACTATACCACCGACGCCTGTTGCAGCACCACCGTATGGCTCTACATTAGAAGGATGATTATGGCTCTCAAATGCTACCGCGTATGCATATTCTTCATTAAAGTCAATTATGCCTGCATCCTCTCCGAGAAGGATGCCTTGGGATGAGTCGGATAGTATAAACCTTTTGAGAAGGTTTTTTGAACTCTTGTAACAACAATGTTCAGACCAAGCCTGAGCCAACGATTGCAGTTCTATATCTGTTGGGTTTCTATCAAGTCTTTTAAAATAATCTTTGATCAAACCTAACTCATACCTATTAAACCCCAATCCCATCTCATCTCCGATCCGCTCTAATTGTTCTTCTGGGACGAAAAGGTTTATCTCTTTTACGTTTGGTGGGTAATGCATCTTTTTACCTCTTTTTATCACCATCAAGTCTTTATTTGATGATATTTATCTCATACTCGTGTATAACAGGGTTTGCCAGTAATTTATCACACATCTCTTTTATCTCCTCTATAGCATCATCCTCTTTTTCGCAATCGATCTCTATTATATACGACTTTAACGTTTTTACCCTTATGACATTGTCAAATCCGAGAAGTACTAATGCTTTCTTAATGTTATCCCCTTCGGGATCGGATATCCCCTCTTTTAATCTTATCTTGATCTCTGCCTGCATGGTTAATCCTACTCTTATATTATCGTTATATTAATCTTTATTAATTATTTGTGCTTTCTGTTCGGTATCTTTATTTAATGTAATCTGATTGCATCCGATATCTTTTGATTGTAATATATCTTGATTATTAGATTTTTATGTTCTTCCGCGTTCTCCAGCTTTTTTAACTGCGTACTTAACCCTTATCGATCCAATGTCGAAAGCAGAAAATGATTCGTTATATAAATCTCTCCTTGTAGATATCTCTTAAAATATTTCCAAACTCCGAATCGATTATAGATCGTACGCCCATCGTCTTTGGATGGAGATCTACTTCTACGATCACATGCTGGTGTTTTAATATCTTTTTGAGCGGTTCTACCTGTCTTAACCCATTAGTGATAGAAAAAATCTCGTAATCGGTACCTTTGATAGGGACGGCATGTGGTACGCCTGCAATAACCAGATAATCTACGTCCAATCTCTTTACAATCTCTGCGGCTTTTTTTCCGGATATTGCATACTCATCCAACCCACCGGTTATATAATCTATCTTAACACCGCTTTTTTCAAGATCTCGCTTTATATTTTCTGCATCATTCCGTACCTTGAAAAGTCCGAGATTGCTGGACAGATTGGCAATGTTTACAGGTTTAACCCCAGAAGACACCGTATTGACCGCACGCATTATATCTGCAAATATGTAGGTAGTCTCTTTCTTTGAGTTCAATATACAAGCACCACGTCTTCCTTCATCTATTAATTCTAAGAGCCGTTTTGCAGCTAGATATTTAGAATCTCCCCGTGATGGCTCAATATATTCTTTATAAGCCGCTCCAAACTCCTCTTCTACCTTTGTTGCCTCGGTCATCAGATACTCCTGCCTTTTAAACTCCTCTTCTGGTATAATACCGGACGAGACCGCTGATCTTAGAGCTGCTATTACGCCTGCTGTATTCTCCTCGTAGCCTCCGTGTATATCTACGGTCAAGACGGGTATATCTATATCAGCATCTTCGACGGCACCCAAAAGGTCTTCGCCCACGATCATACTGGCACATGTACCTACGATAGCGACGTTTTTAGGATTAAACATTTTTATCGCCTTATTGAGCGTCTCTACAAGCACGTCGTGCCCACCAAAGATGAATTTATCCTCGTCCATCCCTGTAGTAATCATCTTGACGCCGTCTTCATCCAACAATCTCGCATGTTTAAAACAACACCCGGGTGGCCCGTGAACCACGATCAAATCTATATCAAGATCTCTTAACGTGTATAACGCAGCAGCTATAGCGTTAGGCCTCGGATGTAATGTAAGTGCCATATCTATCCCCACCGTTTAACAAAAGAGATTATCATATCTTCTTTATTTAATATCGATAAAGCATATTTTATTCCGTCATCCACCGTCTCGAATAAAGTATAACCGCTAAAAAGATCTTTCTCGTGATCATTATCATAATCTTTATCTTTTATTATAAAGATACGATCAAAACAGTCTTTATAATCGTTTAATATCCTGTAAAGACCGTTTTTATCAAGGCCGTTACAGATGTATCTGGTCTCTTCTCCTATTATCAAGACAAGCCTTCTTCTATTATTTGTCAATGGGTTTACAAATAGAGAACGATCTTTCAAAATTTTATCCAGGTGGCTTAACCTTACGCCCGAGTTTGAGTTATTTAAAAGGTATATACCGTCTATCGTCCTTAGTTCCATTCTATCTTTTACACCGGA
>DUJX01000028.1 GCA_013329575.1 Halobacteria archaeon
GGTTTTAATACTCGTAGGCATATCTACGCTACCTTTAATCGGCTGGCAGTTAGACTTACCGAGTATAGCCGGTATCATAGCAACGATCGGGACGGGAATAGATCAACTGGTTATTATAACCGATGAGATGCTTAAAGGAGATAAAAGTAAAGAGCAAGAACAAAGCCAGAGAAAGCAGGTTAAAAAGGGAGAAAAACGAGGTAAGAAACCAAAAGAGAACGTCGGTAAAGATAAAAAATCAGGTTCGTTCAGAACTTATGAAAAACGATTGTCCACGGCTTTTAAAATAATATTTACATCGGCAGCCACGACCATTTTTGCTATGATTCCTTTGTTAGTTATGGGCCTCAGTAAACTGACAGGTTTTGCTCTTACCATAATAATAGGTGTTTTGATCGGCGTATTGGTTACAAGGCCTGCATACGGCGAGATCTTAAAAGAGATTATAGTCTCAAAAGATTAAGAATAGTCCTAACATGAGAGTTTGATGTATGAAAATTTTCTCGACGAGAAAAGGATATCCGGTACCAAAATTCGCTAAAAGCGAAAAGATTGATGTGTTACGTATCAAAGGATTTAAAAGAGTCTCCTCGATGAAAGATTGGAGCAAAGAAGTATATTACATCGTGGCTTCTGTAGAGGTAGGAAATACTACTACCAAGTGTATCTTGACCGCTACAAACTTGAATGAGGGCAGGACGTACGTAGTAAACAAAAAAGTCAGAATGACTCGTGATGTCAGGGCGCCTAAACCAGGTGAGGAAATATTTGGGCAAACATTAGATGGTACGCCTTTAACAAGAGAATCGGTAACCGAATTGGTACGGGATACTCTAATAGGTGCACATAAGGAGGTAGGTCTTGATATAAAATCAGATTTAAATTTCGTAGTAAGATCGACTGGTGTCGTAGCCAATTTTGACTCTCCTGATGATGTAGGAGTATTCATTCTCGCATTGGCCGATGGTTGCATAGCCGCGGGTGTTCCTACTAGAAACATGACGCCTGCTCTAAGTAAAGATATGCTTCCTGAAAATATCAGAAAGTTCAGCATGCTCGATAAAGTATATTTTGATGGAGCTGTAGGGAGCGTTCTTCCTCCTTTTGGATCTACAGGAGTAGAGATAGTGGCAAACGAGATGGAGGGAGAATTAGCAACAGTTGGTATCAAAGAGGGGGCAAAATGGGCCGGTGTAGAATACAGAAATCCATGCGCATCGCTAGATTTTGGTACGACCTTGGATGGTAGGATTACTAACGATGATATTCCGTATGCCAAGACTATTGGAAATTTTTGCGGTCTTGCCGGTGCTATACCTGATAACTTAGTGAAAGGGGCATACGATAAGATGAATATATCTACTTTGGATGTTATAAAAGATGAGTCCACTCAAGATAAAAAAATGAGTAGTTTTATAAAAAGGAAGAATAGCTTTTATAAGATTTCTAAACCCTATATAGAGGAGATCAATGAGATAATAAGGATTGGAAAAGTTCCTACCAATGTAAAAAAGTACGGGTTAATTCCTGTAAACGCTGAGGCGGCTAAAAAAAATGGTATAGTTCTTATCGGATGCGATGTGGGTGATAACGGTAGCAGACTAAATGATTTGAAGAAGATTGGGAAAAAAATAGTAGAAGATGCGGATAAAGGGGTGGATACGTTGTATTACGTTATAGATGAGGTCTGCTCAACGGTAGCAGAACGGTTGTTAAGAGTTGCAATCGACGAAGAATTAATTACCAGCAAAACGGCGATTGGTTTTACTGGACGAGCAATTATAACCGGATTTAAACCGTTTTTAATATTAGAAAAGATAGACAGATTTTCGTTATATAAAAAGCCTGAAGATAACGTGGTTTTTGTAGATGATGGCTTGGCAAGAGGTGCTGCTATGATGGCACGATGTATGAACTCTCTCGGCAATCCTAAAAATCCTATTGGTGGCGTTCGAGGTGGAAGATGTATCTTGAAAGAGAGAATAAAATATCAAAAGAAGGATAGGGATGGTGGTATTATTGGAGAAAGTAATTATAATTGATGGGTCAAAGTACTCCTTGACAAAGGCTTTGGAAGAGCAAGAAAAAGATAAGAATATCGAGATACTATGCCCGATAAATTCCGAATTTTTTTCAAAAGAGCTGCTGGATAATGTACCTTCGATGAGAGATATACTCAAAGAAGAGATAGATCGGTTGAAGAATGAGGCAAAATCTATACTAAAAGATACAGAAAAATTTGTCCTGTTTTACGGAAATGCGGATGATGTTTTAGATTACTTAAAAAAGAAGAATATCAAGAAGACTAAGATATTCATCACAAGACAAGCCAAGGATTTGAATAAGATAGATTTTTCTAAAATAATAGATAGCATTCCTTCCGAGGTAGAAGAGGGAGAGATAACAGCGGATGATATAAGGGTATGGGACATAGTAGAAAAAAACGTCGTTTGTGTCAGCGTTCCTGGAACGAGAGAAGATCTGCTCAACATATTTAAAGAATATAAGATATCGGGTGTGCCTGTCGTCCATGATGGTATGTTGGTAGGAATCGTTACAAGAAGAGATCTATTGAGAAACCTGGAAGAAGATCAGATAGCATTATTGATGACCCGAGACCCAATAACCATACCACCTCATGCGAGCATAAAAGATGCGGCTAAGATTCTGTTAGAGAAGGATATAAGAAGATTACCTGTCGTTATGGATAGTGTTCTCATAGGTATGATCACTGTTGCAGATATCATCAAAGCAATAGCCATCTTAGATGTAGATGCAGAGATTAAAGATTTCATTACTAAGACGGTCACCATCTCGTGGGATGAGACACCGATACCATTGATTACACGTATAATGGAGCTCTCCAAGCAGAAAGCTATACCGTTGCTAAATACAGATGGGGCTTTGAGCGGTATTGTTACAGAAGAAGACATAATAAGAGTCAGTGAGATACGCGATTATGTAGAGGTCTTCGCATCATCACCTGAGTATGATGATGATAAGTGGTCATGGGAAGGCATAAGAAACGTTGAAAGCCATTATTATGAGGTTTCAAAGATAGAACAACCGATGTTGCCGGTAAAAGAGATCATGGTTAAAGATGTGATAACCGCAACGAGATCGTCTAAGATAAACGAGTGCATATCGAAGATGGTCAGGAATAGGATAGACCAGATACCTATCGTCTCTGTAACCGATGAGATAGAGGGCATGTTATATGATAAAGAACTGTTAAGAATCTTCGATCTGTAATGCTACGGATACAGACCTGATTAATATGACCAGAAAGCAAAGAGTATAGAGAGATCATAGATGTAATGTAAGATATTATATAAATATGTTTCTCTATATTCATCTTTTAATTTTTTTATCTATAAGCAATAATCTCTTTAACAAGTTTTATAATTCATTAATAAAGAGGGGTATGAGATAAAGTTCAAATATAGGTAAATTTCTAATCGTTTTAATAAAATTATTCTAATGACAACTATCATGGATTAATATGTGTGATGATTACATATATCTGGATCATACGGCTGATATAAAGTTTAAAGCTTATGGAAATACATTAGAAGATTGTTTTTCTAACGCTGCAAAGGCGATGTTTAATATCTTGGTCCCTATAAACGAGATAAGTATCGAGCTGAATCAGACTGTTACGATCGAATCAGACGATTTAGATCTTTTACTTTATAAGTGGCTTTCAGAGCTTCTCTATTTATTTGAGGTGGAGAACAAACTTTTTTCTGAATTTAAGATAAATATAAGTAAAGATGGGGATAAATATACCTTGGACGGTATATTATATGGAGAATCGGTAAAAGATACTCATCATATAAATATAGAGATAAAGGCCGTGACGTTTCATGATCTATACGTGAAGAGAGAGAATAATGTTTATACGTGCCAGGTTGTACTCGATATTTAATTCATGAGCACGATTTAATACAATTTTTAAAAATAGTGTAATATTTTGACAAAGAATTAAAACGAGGTGGTCTTGATGAATCTAATAAAAATTACAAATAATATCTGGGAAGTTCCAGTGGGATACACAGAAGGAATGAGAGTCCCAGGACGGATTTATGCATCCGAAAAATTAATGGGCAAGGTAGAGACGGATGCGATAAAACAAAATGCTAATGTAGCAACGCTGCCTGGTATCTTGAAATATTCTATCGCGATGCCTGAGATACACGTAGGTTACGGTTTTCCTATCGGTGGTATCGCAGGCTTGGATGAAACTGATGGCGTAATCTCGCCTGGTGGGGTTGGGTTTGATATAAATTGTGGAGTCAGGCTTTTGGCTACTAAGATACCCATAAAAGATCTACTTCCAAGACTGAATCGGTTGGTAGAGGAGATATTTAAAGAGATACCTTCCGGTGTCGGTTCGACAGGAAAATTAAGGTTAGATACAACAGAATTAAAAAAAGTATTCGAATCCGGGGCAAGATGGGCAGTCTCTAACGGATATGGTACTGAAAAAGATCTTAATTTTTGTGAAGAGAACGGTTGTATGAAGGACGCATCCCCGGATAAAGTAAGCAAAAAAGCAATAAACAGAGGATTGCCACAATTAGGAACTCTTGGGTCAGGCAACCATTTTTTGGAGATCGGGTGCATCGATGAGATATATGATCCTGATGCGGCTAAAGTGTTCGGTTTAGAGAAAGGGATGACGACGGTAATGATTCATACGGGATCGAGAGGTGCCGGGCATCAGATATGTACGGATCAACTGGAGATATTGGTGAACGCTGTTAAAAAATACGGTATAAGCCTCCCTGATAGACAGCTTGCATGTGCCCCGCTTGGAAGCAAAGAGGCGGAGGAATATTATGGAGTTATGTCTGCCGCGGCAAATTATGCATGGGCAAACAGGCAGATAATAACACATTGGATGCGAGAGGTATTCAATAAAATTTTAGGAGACGGGGATTTAAAGATAGTGTACGATGTTGCTCATAATATAGCAAAGATCGAGGAACACGTAGTGGATGGAAAGAGAAAGAGAGTAATCGTTCATAGGAAAGGGGCAACGCGTGCGTTTCCAAAAAATAGTAAGGATATACCTGCCGAATATCGTAGCATAGGACAGCCCGTATTGATCCCGGGAAGCATGGGAACCTTCTCTTATGTTCTAAAAGGTACGGATAAAGCGATGGAAGAGACTTTTGGAAGTACATGCCACGGAGCAGGGAGAGTATTAAGCAGAAGTAGTGCTAAGAGAAAGTATCGAGGAGAGAACGTTAAAAAAGAACTTAAAGATCATGGAATCATAGCAAAAGCAGTGACAGACTCTGTTCTCGCAGAAGAGGCTCCACTTGCATATAAATCGAGCGATGATATCGTTGATGTTGTAGATTCTGTAGGTATATCTAAAAAAGTGGCTAAGATTAGACCGTATGGTGTCGTCAAAGGATAGAACAGTAAAAGTATGGAAGATGGTATTATCTTATACACTTATACACAGACCAAATAATAAAGATTATAATCTTAAGAATCTTTAGGCGAAGAAGACAAATATGCGCTCTGCCAAAGGATGTAGGCTTTGTGCCAAAGGGGCAAAAATGGTCTTATTTGTCACTGGTTTATGTGATAGAGATTGTTTTTATTGTCCACTATCAGAAAAAAGATCTAAAAAGGATGTTATTTATGCAAACGAGAGGCCAGTTTATTCCGATAAGGATGTGCTGGATGAAGTAATAAAGATGAGTGCGTTAGGGACAGGGATAACTGGTGGAGAACCGCTGATAGTGCTAGATAGAACGCTCTATTATATACGATTTTTAAAGAGAGAATTCGGCGAGAGACATCATATCCATCTTTATACTACTCGCGTTATAGATAAAAAAATTGCTGATGGGCTAAGTTCTGGCGGATTGGATGAGATAAGGTTTCATGTCTTGGATAAACCGATTAAATATAAAGATGGCATATCCTATCTTAAAAATGCTGGCATATCTGTCGGAGTAGAGATGCCGCTCGTACCGTTACCATATATGGAGCAACGGATTGGCGAGGTTATAGAATGCCTCGATATAGATTTTTTGAACCTGAACGAGCTTGAGTTCTCTGAGACAAACTATGAACAGATGCAAAAAATGCAGATAGAGACGGATAACGGTATATCAGCAAAGAAGAGCACCGAACTTGCCTATAGAATAATGGACAAGTATAAGAGAAAAATCCCGATAAATTTCTGCACGGCTGCTTT
>DUJX01000021.1 GCA_013329575.1 Halobacteria archaeon
ATGGAATGTTCCTTTCTGGCAAATGGCCCTAAAACTGCCATCTGCTTTGATAAGCGGTAATACGGTAGTTTTTAAACCTGCAAGCCAGACACCTCTTTCTGCTTTATGGATTGCAAAGATGTTTGAGGATGCAGGTCTTCCAAAAGGGGCGTTAAACGTGATAACTGGTCCTGGATCAGTGGTGGGTGCAGAACTTGCAAAAAGCGATAAAGTAGACCATATAGCCTTTACAGGCGAGACTACGACGGGGAAAGAGATCGTTCAAAATGCCACCGGAAATCTAAAAAAAGTGACGTTGGAACTTGGTGGAAAGTCTCCAAACATAATATTCGACGATCTGCCGATAGAAGAGGCAGCTGAGATGGCGGTTCTCGGTATATCATTAGGAAACGGTGAGATATGTTTTGCGGGCACGAGGGCTCTTGTACAGGACACGATATACGATGATGTCTGCAAAAAGGCGGCGGAGATATATGGATCGTTAAAGATAGGAAGTGCGCTCTCTGCTGAGACGACTGTTGGTCCTCTCGTTACGGAAGAACAGATGAACAAGGTTCTTGGATACATCGAATCAGGAAAAGATGAGGGAGCAACTCTATTGTGTGGAGGTTACAGGTTGCAAGAAGGAGAATTTAAGGATGGTTTCTTTGTTGCCCCAACAGTCTTTAGCAACGTGTCCAATGATATGAAGATCGCACAAGAGGAGATATTCGGTCCTGTTTTATCTATAATACCATTTTCTACAGAAGAAGAGGCGATAGAAGTCGCGAATAATACAATATATGGTCTTGCCGGTGGTGTCATGACGAATGATAAAGAGAGAGCACTGAGGGTCGCTAAAAAATTAAAGGCCGGTAATATATACTTGAATGAGTGGCACGTGATAGCATGCGATATGCCGTTTGGAGGCTATAAACAGAGCGGATGGGGTAGAATGGGGGGCAGTAATGGTGTAGCAGAGTTTATGCAGATAAAGAGCATATATATGGATTGGGAAGGTATCGGTTCGTCGATTATGAAAAACCTGTTACTATCTGGAAGAAAATCGGAGTAATATAACTAATAGACTTTGTATAGCATATACGAATCACAAAAAGGCTTTTTTATTCTACGTTTATATATTTTTAAAATGTAAATATTTTTTATTGATATTGGAGGGTATGAATGGCAAAAGAGATTATGTGTAAGGATAAACCATGGTTTAAGATATATGACCAGATAGGATTTGAACGTAATATAGACTATCCAGAGATTCCGCTATTCGAACTTGTTGATCGTGCTGCGCGAGATTACCCAGAAAGTCTCTCGATGATCTATACAGAAAAAGAATATACATATACAGACCTTAAGGACTTTACCGATAAACTTGCAACGGCTCTTGCAGAATTGGGAATCAAGAAAGGGGATGTAATCGCTGTTCAGCTCCCAAATATACCACAGTTTGTAATTGGGGTATATGGGGGCCTAAAGGCAGGTGCTATCGTAGCACTCCCTAGTCCGCTTCTCGCGCGTGATGAGCTCAAGGACTTGCTCAAACGATCTGGTGCAAAAGTGATCATCACCGAGGATACAAAGTTAGATGATATAAAAGCAATAAAGGACGAGACAGACCTGGATTATATCATTGTCACTTCTCTTAGCGATTATTCATCAAAAGAGAGACCAATCGTTGAGATACCGGATGCGATTCAGCTAAGAGATCTAATCGATAAAGCAAAACCCAATCCGCCGAAGATTGATATCAATCCAAAAGAGGATGTTGCAATACTCTTCTTTACAGGCGGTGCAACCGGTCTACCAAAAGCGCCGATGCTCACCCATTACAACCTAACAACGAACGTTTTACAGACATTTCTCCCACCCGCAGGTGGAATGTTGGAGCCAAATCAGGGCGATTTCAGCGTCGTTGGAGGTATTCCATTCTTTCATAGCTATGGATTCACATGTTCAATGAATCTGGCGCTTAATTGGGCCGGTGCGCTCCTTTTATTATCAAATCCGCGAGATATAGATATGATGTATTATCTGATAAAGAAGTATAGACCGCTCTTTACACCGGGCGTTCCAACTCAATTCATGAAGTTGGCAGAGGCTAAAGGGCTTGATCTAACCGAACTGCGAGGAACGGTTCCGATCAGTGGTTCAGCCGCGCTACCGCCCGAGGTCTCAAAGAAGTTTGAGAGTAAAGCAGACCTCCTCGTGGGAGAGGGTTATGGGTTATCTGAGACAAGCCCTGTGACGCATTCAAATTTTGTTGCTATATTAAAAGGCGTTGGCGTTGATTTAGGGTTGCCTCTAAAACTGGGATCGATCGGTATTCCTGTTCCGGATACCGATGTAGAACTACTGGATCTTGATACGGGTGAGGCGGTGCCTGCCGGAAGTGTTGGCGAGATGATTATCAAATGTCCCCAAGTCATGAAAGGGTACTGGCCAAAGCCTGGTGAAGGGTTACGGGACGGTTGGGTCTATACAGGCGACGTTGCAAGGATGGATGAAGACGGATATTTCTTCATCGTAGACCGTACTAAGGATATGATCAATGTCTCAGGAGAAAAAGTCTATGGCCGTGTCGTCGATGACGTTCTCTATGAACATCCCGCCGTTTTAGAAGGGGCAGCAATAGGGATACCTGATCCAGAACGGCCTGGTAGCGAGCGTGTAAAAGTCTTCATCGTATTAAATAAAGGATATACGCCGAGCAAGGAACTAGAAGAAGAGATAATCAAACACTGCAGGGAAAGACTGCCACCGTTTGCAGTACCAAAATTCGTGGAGTTTAGAGAAGAGCTACCGCTTACCGTAACCGAGAAGATCTTTAAAAGAAAACTCAGAGAAGAAGAGATAGAAAGAATGAAAAAAGAGGGGCTTTTAAAATAACAAAAACCCTTTTTTATATTTTTTGATAAATCTTTTTTAATCCGATTGGTACTAATAAATACTATGATCAGACCAATGTCGGGTCATAAAGATAGAGACTAAGTCTTTTTCACATATCCACACATCCTCAAAATCTCTTATTAAAAGTCTACGGTTCTACCTTCGTATACACACTCCCAGAGTTTATGGAAATCTTCATCGGTCGGAATTCTCGGTAATGTTCCTATCGTTGCATCCATAAGCGAGTTTTCCATGAGTTTGTCCAAATTTGCATCATAATCTTCCCTCTTTATGCCTGCATCTTTAAGAGAACGGGGTATATCTATCTCATCCATCAGATTGAATATTTTATCCACAAACTCGTTGATTGCTTCCTCATCATCTTTTTGTATTCCAGTATATCGGGCCAATTCTATGATGAGCTCTCCTACCGATTTTGATGCATATTGGATCGTATAAGGCAGGCAGATACCACATGCTTTTCCATGCGGCATATGGAAGACCGCACCGATCGTATGTCCTAGTGTATGAGAAAGTCCTGCCTGGGAATTTCCAAACGCTAATCCTGCTATCGTGGCAGCTATATGCATCTTTTCTTTTGCCTCTTTGTCGGTAGAATCGCTGTATGACCGAGGTAAGTACTTAAATATCATATTAAGTGCTTTTATGGCAAGACCATCAGAAAAATCATTCTTCCAGCCAGAGATATATGCATCTATCGTATGGGTCAATGCATCCATGCCTGTATGTGCAATGAGTGG
The DNA here is from genome assembly GCA_013329575.1 of Halobacteria archaeon. Classification (GTDB taxonomy): domain Archaea; phylum Halobacteriota; class Methanoliparia; order Methanoliparales; family Methanoliparaceae; genus Methanoliparum; species Methanoliparum sp8915u. Next base: position 3,642 of record DUJX01000021.1, read on the forward strand.
TTTTGGAAGATTCATTACGAGCGAAGGATCGACGATTGCTAAATTTGCACCAAAGTCAGGATGAGTGGTCGGTACCTTCCGTCCTTCACCTTTGCTAGTTAAGACAATGGCCGGTGTCACTTCTGCTCCAGTTCCGCTCGTTGTAGGGATCAAAATTAATTTTGTCTTCTCGTAGGAGATTTCTACCATCGGAGAAAGATCCTCAATATCCACGTCAGGATTCTCGTATAGAATACGGACAGCTTTTGCGACATCCATAGGAGATCCGCCGCCGAGGCCTATTATAAGATCGCAATCATTCTGTTCGAGGAGTTCTTTTCCTTTAAGCACGGTTTCGTACGATGGATCAGGCTCTACTTCGTTAAAGACGACCGATTGTATATCAGATCCTTTTAAAATGTTCTCGATACGATCTACGTATCCCATCTTTACCATCATCTCATCGGTCACGATAAATGCTTTATTCCCTTTTACCTCTGCCAGATATTCTAATGATTCCTCACCAAACACAATTTTTGGAGACCAAAATTGCCACATATTTATTATATTGAGACTGATTTATATTTAAATGTTTTTATACAGCAAATTAATTAAAAAACGAAATATATTTAAATAAACAATACAATCTCATAATTAAGATAAAAATTAGGAGGAATAAACTATGATATTTGGAACGCAAGAATGGTTTGATGAATATAAAAAAAAGTTAAATGAGAACGAGGAATTTAAAAAAGCTGGAAAAGATTGGGGCGTTGGCTGGAATGGGGATTTTATCTTCCAGATAGATGATATACCGTTAGAATTATTAGAAAAGCTACCTGCAGATCTACCAGAAGATCTAAAAATAGCCAAAGAAAAAATAGTAAATCTTTTGAACGAATATGGCCATGGAAAAACCTTATATGCATTTATAGGGCTTAAAGATGGCTCATGTACTGCTGCTCATCCGATCAAGAACCCTGACGAGGTTGATGTTGGATTCGTATTATCGGGGCCATACGACCAATGGAAAAAACTGGCAAAAGCAGAGACCGATGCGACAAAGCTCATTCTTACACGAAAGATGAAGCTCAAAGGGAAGATGAGCACGATAATGAGATACATCAAGGCGACGGTAATGATGGGTAAGATCGCCTCAGAAGTCCCGACAGAATTCCCAGACGAGATGGCTCTCGAATTTCTTGGACAAAAATAAATCTTCTTGATCTTTATTGATCTTTAATCTCTTTTTTATTTTATTTATTCATATTTGAAAATCTTGGCATTTTTATTCTTATTTAACTTTAATAGGAGACTTTAAGATGCCTCTATGCAACGAAGTAGTTCTTTAGTCAATTCTTTCTCGACGTATTCTATCTCTTTATTAGCATCGATCTTGATAAACCGCTCCGAATCCTCTTTAGCAAGTTTTAAATAGTTATCTTGAACCTTTTCTAAAAAATCTCTCTTCTCGAATGTTATCGGTTTGAAGACATCACTATGTATCACATCATCTTTAGCCGTGATCTTTTGCTCTCGTTGTTTTATCCTCTCTATTGCTATATCTAAATCTACCACTAACAAGATCGTGTAATCCGGTTTTATTGAAAAAGGACTATGTAGATTCTTTAGCCATCTTATCGGGTCGCTGAAATAATTTTGGAGTGTAACACCTTGATAAGCATACCTGCTATCTATATATCTATCAACTACCACCGTCTTTCCTTGATCCAGAGACGGTCTGATTAATCTGGATATATGCTCAGAATGATCTGCCATGAATAGAAAGGCCAATGATAGCGGATCTATCTCTGAATTTAAAAATTTTTTCACTGTTATCCCCGTATCGTAATCCGTAGGTTCTTTTGTATAAATTATACCTCTATTTAGTTTACTTTTAATACGTTCTACCAGCGAGGTCTTTCCTGACCCGTCTATCCCTTCTATACTTATTAATTTTCCATTCATGCTTAAAACCTATTCAATTAATATCTCATCTCAAAAATCTACTCTATACTATTATCGTATTTACATACGGCGGAGACGACACAAGTACCTCTCGGATCTTGACTATATTTAAAAATAAATTTATCCCTTAAAAGGATTATTTAACCATATCTTTATTTGAAAATTCTTCTCTAAATCACATAATCAAAAAATTTATATATCAATATATATTATAATTAATCGTGGTTAATTAATTTATTTCCACGATAATAAATATTTTCTAATTAAAAAGGTAAAAAGGTGAAAAATGGGTTTAATTGAGAGATATCTTGAAGCCGTGTCCGTAGCACTGATAAATAATTGTTTTGGGCTTATTCCTGATATGCTAGATGCCATCTGTCCAAAATGACAAACAAATACGGGATAAAGCATTAAATTAATCAAAAATCAGAACATGTTTGATGATTTTATTATACCATCTTATTTTTATCCTTTTTTATTCTTTTGATCATTTTTGGCCAATAACAGGATCTTATCCATAAGTTCTGGGATATTTTCGCCTGTTTTTGCCGAGATGAATATATCCACGATATCCGAATCAACCTTTTCCGAATCAACCTTTTTTATATCCGTCTTGTTTGCTACTACGATCATCGGTCGATCGAAATTTTTTTTGATCTCGTTTAATAGATTCAACTGTTCATGCACAGAATAACCGCAAGTCTCTGTTAAGTCCAATATAAAGAGAATGATGCTCTTAATCTGTTCTATTGCAAGGAATGCCAACCGTTCCATCTTATTTCTTTGCGAATCTGCCCTATCTAAGATTCCTGGTACGTCTATCACCTGGTATTTATCTCTCCCGTGATAAAAATGACCAGCGATGATCTCCTTAGTCGTAAACGGATAACTTGCAATGTTCGGTCTTCCTGTGCTGATCATATTAACGATGGTTGATTTACCAACATTGGGGTATCCTGTAACGATGATAATAGGCTCATTTAGATCTATCGCAGGTAGATCATTTATTTTTTTCCGTGCATCGTTTAAAAAATAGAGATCGTTGCTTAGTCCATTGATGATAGATACCGTTCGTCCATAAAATTCTTTTCTTACCATCTCTCGGCTATCTCGCCTTTTTTTAAGATCTTTCATATATTCTTTTGATAATTTTTTAATCGTTTTATTAGCCATTGATACCCTATCTAATGATATCTTCAATCTATCTATCCCTACCGTAAGGTCTATCAACTTATGATAAAACTCGGGCATCTCATCTAAATTTGGATAACTCTGCATTATAGACGATAATATCTTCGATATAGAACTAGTAACGGTGGTGATCATATCCGATTCTATGATAGACATACGAGTACCGCTATTATATTGAAGATTAGCCTTCTTACTCGCCCTTTTGAATGAGAGATCTATTATCTCCGTCTCGTTTGGTATATATGGTATCTTTCGGGATAAAGCCATTTTTCTCCTTTTAAAATTATAATTGTTAATTATCTGATCTTTATTTCTTTATTATTTCTATTATTGCCGGATATTAAACTCTTTCATTATTTAAAACATTTTCTTAAACACTTTTTTTTAAAAAATAAGTTTATCCTACGCTAATATTTATACTACTAAAGACTCATTGATACACTCTTCTGTAGTCCCTATCTTTGTCGGTATATTATTCATTGTAGGCATATAGTTGTATGCTTTACCAGAATTGACCATAGCGCAAGAATATCCTCTTAAAGGACTGACCACGGGGCAGGTATCACATATAACCCGCGCACCGCTAGCCTCTATATCTTTTATTAAGTCTTTATGACTGTCTTTGATATACCGAGATGTACATATCATAAAATCTTTTTTTACTTTTTTGTTCTTTAATAATGAATTGATTCTCTTTAATTCAGATACAGAACAGTGTGGGCATCCGATAACTACCAAATCTGCATCTTTATGCTTTTTTTCAGTATACACTTCATCTATATCCTTCTTCGTTATCTCTATCTCCTCATCAAATTTTAAATCATCTAGATATCTCTGATCTGCTCTTCTAAATTTTATATCACCGTTTAAAATATTATTCTGCTCTCGGCTGGATGATCTATTATAGCCATAATAGAATAGTGCAACAGATCCGGATGACGCCAACCCAGCACCCAAATGTTTTAATTCATCATCCAAAGGAGTTGACGATAGAAAAAAATACGGTATCTTGCCTTTTATTAAACTACCAGTCAAAAAACCAAGAATACCATAATCTGAGTCCTGAATCTTGTCATTAATATTGATTGAAATATTTGGTATTCTGTTCTCACTCAATAAATAACCGTAATTTGGGGTCTTTCCTATAATTGCAGATGCTAAAGCACTTATTCCGCTCTCTCTATTTGTTTTAGCTTTTAATACCGAGTTAGCGTAAACTATAGCCGATGATTCCGCCCAAGAAAGATTTTCTCCCTGTTTTATATCTTTTAGGTAATATGGTGTACAGGTACAAACATCGGATATCCCCATCTTTTTGTACGCAGATAACACCTCCATCTGTTTTTCAACAAATTTTGGATCTATATTCATCCACTGCCATTGTATCCGATCAAGACCAATCGGGTTTAAAGTGGTATCAACGACTACCTTTGCGTCTATAGAGAGATCTTTTAAGAATTCTAATCCCGCATCTCCAAGATTTTTATAAGATGCGCCTGAAACATGAGCATTATCAATTTTTATTAATTTATCCGCTTTGTATATCTCACCTATAGCCATCAAGATCTCCATCGCTTTTTTTTTGCCCCAACCCGCCTCTCCATCAAGTATTTTTTCCTCGTCTTTTGTTAGATACATAATTATGACCTTTATTTTACTATCTTTTAAAACTTTAAAGTAATTATTTATTTTGAATATTACTTTGAATATTTCAAATTTCGAAAAAAAAAATTTTTTATGTACTACTATCCTACAAGATGGTAAGCAGGATTACTATCAGTAAACTTAATATATCATATCATTATATCCAGTACTACAATAATCGAGACGATTTTAAATACCGATCAAACTATCACGTAATAGATCTATTATAGATCTATCCGAGATGATGCCAAAGATCTTTGCCAGGGTGGCAGAGCGGCTATGCAATCGGCTGCAGACCGATGTACCTCGGTTCAAATCCGGGCCCTGGCTTTAAAAATATTAAAAATATGTGTTTTCTATATTTCTATACTATGATCTATCTCTTAGATTAAAATTGTATCTTGCAATTTTTATTTTTTTATTTTATATTTAAATCGTGCTTAGATAAGCGTCTAAATCTTCATAGACAACGTTTCCAACGACTATTGTTGCATATTTTCTCATCTCGTCCGCTCTCTCTTTGCTGTTTATACCACCACCGTAAAATAACTGTGCATCTTTTATCGATTCTTTAACTGCTTTTACTACTTCTTTATCGCCGTATCTACCACTATATTCGATATAAATAATCGGAAATTTAAAGAATCGTTCAGCGAGTATAGAATACGCGACTACATCATTAATATCAAGATCATATATCGCTTTTGTCAATTTGCATACGGAAGAATCCTGATTTAAGATGATATATGCCTCGGGTATTATCTTCTCCCATTGCATTCTTGATTTTTGATCTCTGATCCAATCTTTATGATAACTACATATCCATCTCGCATCCATCGAATTTAAGACGGACGGAACAAAAATATATTCGACATCATCGAGGATACACTCTGGTGATGACGGTTCCTGTATCTTTGGTATATCATAATCTTTAATCATATTATATAATCTGTATGAGTTCTCTTTATTAACTCCGAGCGTACCAGAGACCATAATGGCGTCTGTTCCACTGTTTACCACGGTCTTTATGATCTTCTCGGTGTTTTTTTTATCGGGATCGAGTTTTGTTATGTGCTTCCAACTTGTCCATGCTCTGTCTGTCTCGTGATATGTCAAACTCATCTTGTATCTCTCCAACAATCTCTTCCAATATATCTTCTGTTGTTAATACACCTACTACTTCTCTATTACTACTTACAACAATCGCTATCTGTGTTCCGCCTCTTAAATATGTAAGAATCTCCGAGGCTTTTCTTCTTTCGGACACATAGTAGGGTTTTCTCATTATGTCTTTTAAGGATATATCTTTTTTTGCATATAGATAAGGCAGCAAGTCTTTTGCATGTATAACTCCTACTATATTATTAATGTTATTTTCATAAAGCGGTATCCTCGAATGTCCCGATTCAATGATACATTTTAATACTTTTTCTATCGGAGATGATACATCTACGCTTACTATCCTCTCTTTCGGTGTCATCACATCTTTAGCCATAAAATCTGCAAACTTAAAGGCCTTGTCTATAATATCTTTCTCTACATCTTCTATTGCTCCTTCCTCCTTGCCAATATTTATCCACTCTTTTAACTCTTCTTCGGAGATAGCAGACTCTTCCTCGAAATTACTTACTTTAAATATGCCGTGCGATAGTAATGAGAAACAGTATGTAATTGGAGTTAAAATTAATTTTATAACATATAAATACCGAGATACGGCCAATGCAACTCTTTCGCTGTTTTTAGTTGCAAAAAATTTTGGTACCACCTCACCAAATATTAAAAGCAATAATACAACGACACCTGTGGCAATACCAACACCTTTACTTCCAAATATCTTTATAGCCAGAGATGTAGCGATAGCAGACGCTGCGACATTTACCAGATTGTTACCTATTAGTATTGTTATTATTGTGTTGTCTTCAGCGTCTTTAAGCTTTTTTAGCGATTTTGATCCAGGAACCTTAGATTCTACCAGATTTCTTACCCTTGCCTCGCTTATAGATAAAATGGCTGCCTCTGATGATGAAAAAAAGCCTGACAAAAAGAGCAGAATTGGAAAAAGGATAACTTCAAATGATACATTCATTCAACAAGTATCTCCAAGATATTTTTATCGATTTTATTGTTTATCTTATTAATTTTTATCTAATAAAAGTTTTTATTTTTATTATATAACCTTTTTCATTATTTGTATATAGAATATATAAATTTGAAAAATAGTTCTTATCTTTGTATCTATACACTTTTTAAGAAAAGTTTTTATTAGAAAGATCCAAATTAAACTTAACCACTCCCGATTTTTAAGAATTTTTAAAACAAGATCACACGATCAAAAGTGATGATATATGTATGATGATATAGAAGACCTAAAAGTAGAACTTTTAAATGAAAAGGATGCAGATGAGATTGTTTATGTTTATAAATCCGTCTGGAGCACTGCTGAACGATATCCTCTCGAATGGAGAATGTATAGACAATATACGAGAGAACAGGTTTTATCAGACATGAGAGAGGGTTACTATTACTTTGGTGTAAGAAAAGATGGTAAGTTAATCGGTTGTTATAAGGCTATTATTACCGAAAAAGGTTGTTTTGGAGAACAGCAGGCTGTTTTGCCCGAATATAGAAATACTGGTGCAGCCCAAGCGATGTATGAACAGTTTATAAATTTTGCAAAGGAGAAAGGCTGTAAGAGAAATTATGTAAATGTGCTTGCCAACGATCCTGTCTGCGACAGAATTTTAAAAAAATATGACTTTGAGCGATGGGGCGAACCGTACGAACAGACCAAAGGAATGCTTGTACAGATGTACGAACGGAAGGTTAATAAGAAAGAGACAAAAGACGAGATCATCGGAATATTGATCAATAAGTTCGATCCTATTCCTAATGAAGTATTCGTTGATATCGGATGCGGCAGCGGAAAGGTCTCTTTGTCTATGTCTAAATATTTTAACAAGGTTTATTCGGTAGATTTGGATAAGACCGCGATAAAAGATCTGGATAAAATCAAGACGGATAATATGGAGCTATTGTGTATGGACGGGATAAAGTTTCTTGAAGAGTATGATTATGATAAGGTCTTTGTTGGCGGGACTAAAAATTATGAGAAGATGATCGATGCAGCGGCAGATAAAGCAAAGAAGATTATTTTTAATGTTGCCCGTCTCGGTGTTGCATCGAGAATAGTCGATAAGATGAACGAGAAAGGAGTATTTGATGAGATTCTCATGATAAACATCTCAAAGAGTTATTCTTTGGTTGAAGATATAGCATTTCACCCGATAAATCCGATATTTATGATAATAGGGTCAAAAAAATGTTGATAGGGGTTGGATTAGGACCAGGAGATCCCGGGTTACTCACATTAAAAGCGGTAAACGTCTTAAAGAACTCGGATGAGGTAATCGCTCCTGGCAGATTGGCATATAATATTGTCCGCCGATACTGTAATCCCAGATTGGTAGACATCCCCATGAACAATAAGGCGGATGAAGTAATCTCTTCTTTGGCAGAAGAGTTTTGTAGAAGATGTAAGAGCGAAGATATCGTGTTTGCTGCCATCGGAGATATCATGGTCTATTCAACATTCCAGCATATAGTAGAAGAGATTAAAGAGATCGATAGCAGTATAAAGATAATAACAATCCCCGGGATATCTATATTTACATCGATATTTTCAAAGATTGACACGTTCGTAGATCAACCGATGCTTATCACCACGCAAAAAAAGATATCCGAAGATTATGCTGGAGGATCTGGCGAAAAAGTCATCGTTGTCTTGAAAGTAAAGAAACCTTGGGATATAATCGATGATTTAAAAAAATATGGGTATAACGATTTTGTTCTTGTAAAAAGAGCCTATATGGACGACGAAGAGATTCTATATAACCGTGATATACCAAAGGAGAGTGATTATTTTACTACGCTCGTAGGATTTAGATAGACGGATACGAGATAAATAGGTATGATGATAAATATGAATAGAATGAAAAAAATTTTTTTTGTTGGGGCGGGACCTGGAGATCCTGAATTGTTTACGTTAAAAGCAATAAACGTCTTAAAGACTGCTGATTTGATTATATACCCCGGTTCTATCATTGGTAAAGATGTCATCTCCGAGTTTGGTGGGGAGAAGATAGATAGTTATAACAAATCTTTAGAAGAGATTGTAGATATAATGTCGCAGGCTGTTGACGAGGGCAAGACTGTTGTCCGGCTACAATCTGGAGATCCGTCTATCTATGGCGCATTAGATGAGCAGATGATAGAATTAAACAAAAGAGGTATAGACATAGAGATAATACCCGGTGTCTCATCCGTATTTGCATCATCGGCTGCGCTTAAAAAGGAACTCACTATTCCAGGAATATCCCAGGCCGTTGTTATTACCAGACCGGCTGGAAAGACTCTCGATAAAGATATCATAGAAGAACTTGCCCGGCTTCCTGTTACTTTGGTTATCCTTCTAGGTACGGACAGATTAGAAGATGTGATCGATAAAATTAGGAAGAGCCGTGGTATCGTGCCTGTATCCATCGTCTATCATGCATCGAGGGCTGACCAAACGATAGTAGAAGGAGATACGGAAGATATAATAGATAAAGTAAAGTCTGTAGGTATAAGACGAACCGCTGTCATAATAGTATGGCCGGAAGGGGATAAAAAAAGATCCGTGCTTTATGGAGGGAATGTAGAAGAGAATGAAGATTAAATCTGAATGTATCCCTTGTATGATAAACAGGTCCAAATTTGAATGTGATTTGGCGTTTAAAGACGATGAAGATGGAAAGATCGGCACGTTGGCCGAAGTATTACGATTTTTAGGATCACATTGCGAAGAAGATCTTTCGCCTGCATTCTTTGGCACTTATAGAGACAGGATTGTTAAATGGAGGACGAATAATAAGGATTATTATTATACATTAAAGAAAGAGGCAAACGAGTCGGCTAAAAAGATACTACCGTTGGCCGATAAATTATATGAGGAGAGTAATAACAAATTTGAGGCGCTTATGAGGATTGCTGCTGCGGCCAATTCCGTGGAGTATGGCATCAAGGATCATACTTTTTCCAACAAACAGTTTGAGGAAGAATTCTATAAGGTCTTTAACGAGAATTTGATCGGAAATTTAGATAAGGTAGAAGAGGCGATTAGAACTAACGATAAGATATTATATCTTCTGGATAATTCTGGCGAGATTGTATTTGATAAATTTGTCATAGATAAATTAGAAGAGATGGAAAAAGAAGTCGTATTATCGCCAAAAGATTCTCCTGTCCTCAATGATGCCACCGTCGACGATGTAGAAGAGCTGGGATTTACTTGTCGAATTGTCCCGTCTGGGCATGCGGTGGGTGTCTTGCTGGACGAGGCAAACGAGGATTTTTTGGAATATTTTTGGAATCCGGATTATCTTATAATCGCAAAAGGTATGGGCAATTACGAGACCATATCATCATTTGAATATAAATTTATAGAAAGGTTAATATACATCCTAAGAGTAAAATGTTATTCAGTTGCTAATAATAATAATGTTCCTAAAGGTTCATTGATCACTAGACTTGTCATCGAATGAAGATCACAGATATTGGAGAAAGGGGGTTGATAGATAAGATCGCGGACAGAGTATGTTATAAGAGCGGAAGAGTGATACAGGGAATAGGAGACGATGCGGCCGTCCTCTCCTCTAAAAAGAAGTTTTTGATAGCAACGACGGATATGCTTCATAGAAAGACCTTGTTTCCTGTTATATTAACTCCTAAAGATATTGGCTGG
>DUJX01000151.1 GCA_013329575.1 Halobacteria archaeon
CCGCTCCTCGGGATACCTAATAGATAGAAGAAGAGTAGAGTATACATAGCATTTGCCGTATTAACGCTCGATAAGGCGATTATATAATCTTTATCTCCGCCTCGAGTAAAAAAACCTGCAATAACTGTTGCAATACCCGAACTCACTCCAGGAAGCCATGAGACCAGAGAGCCTGATATGGTCCCTATAATCGAGTCTTTGAATATCGTGCCAGGTTTGTGAGAGACTTCTTTATATATCTGTTCCGGTATTTTTGGCGCTTTTTTTATACTATTCAAGATAATAGGAGTTCCAAATAATCCTGTTAACAACGGAAACAAGAAAGAAGATTGTATAGAGATCAAAGGAACAAAAATATCCTGATATTTGTATGCAAATGCACCTAAAACACCTGAAAGAAATATGGCAACCAATGCAAAGATCTTTTTTTTATTTTTAGACAGAGAAAAGATGCCAGATCCTGGTACGTTCTCTTCTCTTTCTGTGAAGATCATAAAGAGCAGTATCAAGACGAGTAAAATAGGGGTTATCTCATCAACAGTTACATAGAGAGTTAAAAACAAGATGGCAAAAACAGGTAAGAATAATAACGATAGTTGTATGGACAAAGCGCTTCCTATAGCCGAGAGTCTTATCGCCTCGATTCCTCTACCCTCTAAGAGTAGTTTATGCCCTGGAAGAACCGCCATAGCCGTCTCTTCGTCTGGTGCCCCTATGAAGATGGACGGGATTATATCAAAGAAAGTGTTTGCTATGTAGTTTGAGAATAAGATTATTGCCATATAAAACGGGGATACTGGAAAGAGAGGAGACAGACCTACTAAGATCAAGGCGATATTATTCACATGGATTCCTGGAAGCAATCCCGTAAATATTCCGAGCAGAAAACCGATCAGGATTGATACTAATAGTAGAATTAGATCCACATTTTATGCTAAGTCTGTTATTTATAATATAGCGTTGATCGGTAAACGTAAGTTATATTTATACAAAGATCAGAAGAATAAGATAAAACGTTGTAATACGGTCGGTTACTGTTAAAATTAGGTTTTTATTCTATAAAATAACTAAAACAACCAGATAAATGAATTAATTAAAGTGATATAAAAAATGATTGCAATAATCGATGCTGATGGAAAGATAACAGTAAAAGATGAGGAGAAAGATATTTCGTTATCTCCAGTAGAGGTATTGTTTTTGATGGAGAAAGAGCGGTTGGAAGTTTTTTCGGCAGATGGTAGCATGATCTCTGAAAAAAATTTTTTAATCGCCTCATCTAAATTTGATAAAAAATTCGAGACGAAGTTTATCGTTTATAAAGACCTGAGAGAGAGAGGATATAGGGTAAAGACCGGTGTGATGGATCTTAGGCTATATCCGAGAGGAAAAAAGCCGGGAGAGAGCGAATCGACCCATTATATTATTGTCATCTCTGAAAGAGATTCGTTATCTATAAGATCTATAGATGAACAGACTAAATTAGCCAGAAATTTGAGAAAAAAGCTTATAATGGGCGTAGTTGACGAAGATGGGGAGGTAACGTACTATAATATCAAAGAGATGGAGTTTGGAACGGAAACATTAAAAAAGATTGATATAAAAGATCCAAAAAGTTCAAAAAAAACGTATCATGCCGATCTTCTCGAGGAGAACGTTTTTATCTGGGATAAAGATGCGATAGCCGATCTTTTCTCGGGTGAATATTTTGGAAAACGGTTTTTGGACGACAATTTACAGCTATCCTTGGTCGAGGCAGCTTATTTATCCGAGCAAAAGATGATAGATGTGTACAAAGACGACGTTAAATTGACTTTTGAAAAGTTTTTAGACTTATGTTCGAAGAAGACCGAGAGTTTCTATGAGATATTTTTGGTATACAAAGACCTTAGAGAGAACGGTTTAATCCCAAAGACAGGATACAAATTTGGAATCGATTTTAGAGTTTACGACGATTTTTGCTCGACCCAGACTGAACACTCAAAATATCTATTACAGGTCTTTTCAATAGAATCTCTTTTTAAAATACCTGACATAGCAAGGCTGGTCAGAGTGGCTAATAGTGTAAGAAAGAGGATGATATTCGCTGGCGTTGATGTAGCATCAGGAAAGATCATATATATCAATATAAACTGGACAAAACTTTGATTTAGAGTCGAAATAGATTAAATAAGTATAAGCAATGCTAAGAGATGAAATATTTATAAAGATGGTTGTTCTATTATCCCCAGATCTTTCTCTAAATCTTTTAATGATTTTTTAGTGATTAATTAGATAAAGACTACTTCAATACTCTCCCAGTCTGGGTATACCATAGATAAAGGTCTAACTCGCCAGGTCTTAGCCGTACAGCATCGGATATGTCTTCCAATATCGCTTCTAAATCAAGATATCTTCTTCGTGTCAGAGTCTTTGGAATTGTCTCGATGAGGTTATGGTCATACATCACTCTTAAGATATGCCGATCGATGATGGCAAGACCCAGATATCCAACATTTCTTAAAAAATGGCTCGATTCTTTATAACTTATACCCTTGATGTTTGACACCAGCCATTCTCTCATCTCTTTCTCGTTATCATACCCGATCAACATGTCTTTGATATTTTTATATCTCCGGGCTTCTAAGATATACTCTGCCCGTTTTTTATAAAATCTATGCCCCTCTTCTTTTAAGACCTCTCTCAAATCGGTCAAAGATAAATTTAGAAACCCATCAGGCCCGATCTTGTCTTGTATTCTGATACCAAGCGATGCGGACGAGTTTGCAGTCAATATGCAAAAGCATAGTTCTGAAAACCAGTATATGTTATCTTTTTTCTGGTTCTCTCTAAACAGATCTATCCTTGAATTTATTAGACTAACGACTCTGGCATCTTTTTTTAATTCGAATATATCGTCGATCAGCCCGTCTTTATTCGGTCTCGTATCCAAGTTCTGCCTCCACCGCCTCGCGTATTATATAACCTGCTTTATGCAAGATCGTATCGCCGAGTTCTATATCCCTGTCCATACTTGCAGTGCATGGGTAAGAATGATGCGCTTCGGATATTATCCCCCGAATCTCTTCTTTATTGAGCCTTGCTCCTTCTAATTTCCTTGCTACAAACCAGGTAGAGCCACAAGGCGCATTTTGCTCTACGGATACATTTATGATAACATTTTTCATCGTTTCTATCCGAACAATAGGCTTTCCGATCTTGAATTCGTCTATAAACTCTTTTATAACTCCTTTATCCGATGTCAGACTGCAAAACGGTTTTGGGAATGATGTTTCAACATTTAATCTCTCACAAATTGCTTCAATCTGTTTTTTAAGACCTAAATGAAGATCAACAGGGCTTTCGATAGGGATAATCAACCCTTTTATCCCAGCATCTTTAAGCCGGTACGGCAGTTCTAACATTATATCCTGATGTATTCCATGCAGAATAGCAACATCTGCAGCAGGAATATCTTTTGGAATGTACTCTTCGGGGTTTTCTATAAATAAAGGAAACGATTCTTTGCTATCAAATCGGATTACAGATGCAATATTCTTGGCATAATTGTATTTACCATACCTACAGTCTATGCATGAGATACAAGACGTGCAAAAACCTTTGTAATTAAGGAGATTACCGATTACTCTCTCTCCAAAATTGCCTCCATATATGATTAATATATTCAAGAGTTCACCTTTATCAATATTCAATCCGTTATAATATTTTATTTTATAATGATGAATGTATAGTTATGTGTAAGAAGCATCTTCATCCATATTTATGCACCATTTTAATTATCAAATTTACCAAACCTGATAAAGATATAAAGACTAAAAATTAAATAATTAATCCTTTACTCTGTCTTACTCCGTCTTGAAGTTGGATATAAGCGCGTTGTACGTGCTGGCCGCATAGTCTTTAACGCTTTCGATCGTCTCGCTCAGCTGCGTTATAGCAGCGGTCTGTTCTTCTATTGCGGCCGATGTCTCTTCAGACGACGCTGCCATCTCTTCGGACGTGCTCGCTACCTCGTTTACCCCCTCCTTGATCTTATCGAGATTGCCGACACCGTCCCGCGACAATGTTCTGACCCGGTCGGTCGCCTTGCTCAGGTCGTCCAAGCTGTTAACCACTTCCTTGAACGAGTCCAAGACTCGCTTGATCAGTTTGCTGCTCTTATCGGACGTGCTGCTCATCTCTTTTGACGCACCGATCACCTCGCCCGACGCCGTCCTGATCTCGTTCGTTATGTCCTCGATCTCTTCCGTCGACCGCTTCGACTCTTCTGCCAATTTTCTAACCTCGTCTGCAACCACCGCAAACCCTCGGCCGTGCTCGCCCGCTCGGGCAGCCTCGATCGCCGCGTTTAACGCCAGCAGGTTCGTCTGATCGGCTATGTCCTTGATCTTGCCCGTGACCTTCCCTATGTTCTTGATCGCATTGTTCAGCCCGTTTATCAGGTTAATGTTCTCCTTGATCTTGGCGATGACCTCGTCAAGCCCTTCTCTCGACTCGTCAGCGTTCCGTGACAGGTCTTTCGACGTCGTCGTCATCTCGCCCATCTTCTTCGCCGCTTCTTCCGTGTACGCGTACAGGTCGTTGAATATCTTGACCGACTCGTTCAAGTCCGACTGGA
>DUJX01000013.1:0-7794 GCA_013329575.1 Halobacteria archaeon
ATCATGATATTAAAGTCCTCTAACATTAAATTTAAATTTTATCTTTTATGAATAAGATCTGTAATGCTCTTTTCTTTATATAATCTTATGATAATTGACTTTAACCTATTTAATCTGTAATTATAACACTTAATAATAATTATTTAAGTCAAACCAAGTAAAATCCTTATCTTTATTATATTCTGCAACTGCCTGTTTATGTCTGCAAAAGATATCCTTAGATGGACAATTACATTTTAATTTGTTATCCGAGCCTATCCAAACCTCATAAATAGTACCATCATCATCTTCTACTTCCCAATATTGATAATCGATATAATTAACTTTCATGTTGTTGATACGCCATTTTTTACATATATAACTATTTTTCTGCCAAGGAAAAAATCTAAAAATCATTAAAAGATCTGGTTTTATTCACTTACCATCAAACATGAGAAATTTTGGCCTAGCCCAACTTTGCCGCTGCGCCTCGGATCAAACCTCTGTATCTTTTATGGACCGTGATTATATCATCCAGAGGTCTTCCTTCTCTTTTTAGAATATTATGAAAGAAGGGAAGATCTTCTAAATTACTCGTTAAATCGGTTGATAAATTATCTTTTATAAATTTTAGATCAGAATTTAAACCAGAGAATCTATGCGCCTCCCATAAATCGACCAATCTGAATACGTCCTCAAAACTGCTCCCTCTGTCAATACAAGATGTGATCAGATGCAGCCAGCGCATATCCAAGGTAGCCAGACCTATGGACGCATATGGGATGGCATACTCATTTCCATTAAAGACGACCGATATGCCCTGTTCTCGTTTTATACCACCGAGCATTTTATAATCGGTTATACTGTCTCCTATAGCGATAATATCACCTAAACTAACATTAAATTTGTCTGAAATAGAGATAATAGCATCTAATTTTTTCTGCCCGCCGATAACCTTGACTTTATCCAGTACATTGCCGTATGATGATTTTGGAAGATCTTCAAAGAAGAATGCATCTAAAAATTGCTTTAACTCTCTATCATCATTTATTTTAAGGATATCTTTCTCTGCATCGAGTATCAATCGTCTCGTATCGTTATCCATGCTTTTTTTTATCACAGAGAGGTCTAATCTTGTACAAAATATGTTGTCCTGCGGTATTCCAAGCACATTGCATATATTATATGCGTGCCATTCGTAACTTGTAGATATGACAAAAACGTTCCATTTTTCTTTAAACAATGTACTGATCAGTTCTTTAGCACCAGGAACCACAATAGAACGTTTAGAAACCCTCGAAATATCCAAATTTGATAGATTATGCGCCGATAAAAAAGGGACGATCAATGCAAGGGTATCGCCTGCCTCATACCTATCATCAACATTCGGGGAAGGACCTAACATCTTCAACGTTAATAAATCATCATATCTGCTTATCTTTTCAAAAAGGTCTCTACCATTTGGAATCTCGCTCATCACATCATAAGCGTTATCTTGGGGAGATAAAGGCCCCTCAAGATCAAAACAGATTATTTTTTTTGCCGATATCATACTCGCATATAGACAGGACGATCCGTATTAATATTTTTGTTTATATATTATAAATGTTAGAGATCTACCAGATATCTACTTCAGTCGCATAATCATAGATCGCTCTCAACAGATCTCTTTCTGTAAATATGCCGACCATCTTACCATCTTTCAAGACAGGGAAACCACCGCTGTTTGTAGTGGCAATCTTTTTAGCGGCCTCTATAATATTCATGTCTATGTCTAACGTGTTGAGCTCATTCAGCACTACATTTCTAACCTCTAAATTGTATATCTCGTCGATATCTCCTGTAACGAGCCTATCAAAAATCTTTCCACTGCCTAAAAATTTCATTACCGATGTTGCAGTTAAAGAACCTATCAAAACATTATCTTTTATGACAGGCAATCTTCTAAAACCATTATCCAACATTTTACGCAGAGCGATACCGAATGTCTCATTAGAATCTATGTATACTACTTTTTTAGACATATAATCGCTTATTTTTTTGTACGATATCTCTTTAAAATCATTATTTTGAGTGTTGTTAGTATAAACATCATTGCCGACTAAAACCTTGATAAAATCTCTCTCCGTAACGATCCCTTTTAAAATCTTTTTTTTGTCAATTATCGGAAGACCACCAATACCTCTTTTTATCAGTATCTCTGCAGCATCCTTTACCGTCTCGGTCTCCATAAGGCATACGACATTTTTCTCCATAATCTCTTTTATCTCACTATTAACAGTTGCTAAAAGGTTTCCTTGATATTTATTTTTTACAAGGTTATATTTATCTCCACCTCCAAGCAAATTAACAATATCTACCGTTGTAACAATGCCATTTATCCTATTAGTTCCTGCGTCTGTTATTGGGATTCGTCTAAAACTATACTTTTCCATAATCTTAGCAGTATCGATGATACTCGTAGTAATCGGCACACTAACTACATCTTTAGTAGCTATCCTAAAAATATCTTTTTTATTTAGATAAATATCCGTATTATTCATATTTTTCATCCATTGAAAGAAAAATAACCATTTTTTTAATCGTTTTTAAAATAGAGCATCATAACAATCATCGCAGATCAGCATACCCTCGTATTCATTTAATGACTGTGAAAAATTACCACATTTATCGCATTTTCCCTGTATAATCTCTCTTTCCTTTATCCTTTCTACTAAATAGATATCATTGATCTTGATCATATCTATTAAGATTCTATTTAGTTCTGGCGAGATGGATAATATATCTTTAAAAGTTATTATTCCTATCAGTTCGCCATTATCTATAACAGGTAGCCTTCTTATGCCCCTCTTGAGCATGATTTCCATTGCAGATATTGCGCCAGCATTTGGAGATATTGTTATCAAAGATGATGTCATTATATCTCGTATCTTAACCGATCTCGGAATTAGATTCTTTGCAACAATTTTTCTGACAAAATCTTCTTCTGTAACGATACCAATCGCCTTTCTTCCTTCCATAACGATCAGGTTTCCAACATCGTGACGGCTCATCCTTTTTGCTGCAATATCGGCAGGATCGTCTGGAGATATTCCGATTATATTTGTACTCATTATGTCCTTTACCGGTATGTCTACATCCAAAAAGCATCACAACCTGTTATTTAATAAAAAATCGTGTGTATTTAGAGATACTTCTTATTTGTATAAAAAACTTACTGACAAGTATGGATGACTATTGTGAAATATCCGATACTTTTTAAAATAATATTTATCAAAGATGACGAGCCGACCCTGTACCAAAATTTATAAATGATCGGGGATATGTTCAGCCGATGAATATGTCGATAGAAAAAATGTCTGGACTTGAGATAATGCAGGCAATGATAGAAGGGAAGATCCCGCCAGCCACTATTGCAAAAACTATCCCGATGAGAGGTATCTCTGTAGAACGAGGAAGAGTTATTTTTGAGGCTACAGCAGACGATCGCCATCTAAATCCTCTCGGGGGTGTGCATGGCGGGTTTGCATCGACCGTACTAGATTCAGTAACGGGTTGTGCCGTTCATACGCTCTTGGATCTCGGAGTGGGATACGGTACTGTTGACTTAAACGTGAAGATGCTTAGAGCCATTCCTAAGAATGTTCCCCTGTTAGCCGAGGGTAGAGTAATTCATATCTCAAAATCTCTCGGAGTCTCGGAGGGAACACTAAAAGATAGCGAGGGTAAGATCTATGCTTATGCCACGGCTACATGCATGATACTTAATAATAAAAGATAGGATTTATATAAACTAAAATTATACCTATTAACATGGCTAAAGACTTGTATGCTATTATTACGGGAGTATTGTTTATATTAACCGCAGTAATACTTTTTTTAGCCGGTCTATGGGTAGGGATTATCCCTCTAATAATAGGAGTTCTCTTGATAGTATTTAGAAATAGAGAGAAAAAGATAGACGAGGTGAAAGAGGTAAGAGAGGTGAAAAAATGATCGTAACAACCACAGAATATATAGCAGGATATGATATTACCGAGATGCTCGGTCTGGTTGATGGTAGCACTGTAAGAGCGAAAAATTTAGGAAAAGATATAATGGCACTCTTCAAAAATATAGTGGGCGGTGAGATTCAGGAATATAAGGATATGCTCGATGATGCAAGGCTCGAAGCATTAAACAGAGCCATAAACAACGCAAAAGATTTAGGGGCCGATGCCATCATCGGGGTCAGATACATGACCAGTTTTATAATGCAAGGAGCTGCAGAGATCTTCTGTTATGGAACAGGGGTAAAGATTACTAAAAAACAGATCAAATAGATTCAAAAAGGCATATAAAAAGATATTGATTATACAAAACAAAGTTAAAAAATACTATAAAATAATACTATAAAATAAATAAACTTAAAAATAACATACACAAATAATATAAATAAAAAGTAAAAAAGGATATTTAACCTTATGCTGCCTCTTTGCTCATCAATCGCTCTTTATCCTCTTTATACGCCTCTTTTACCTGTTCAACCATAGAAGCCACGCTTTCCGCCCAAGCTTTTCCCTCCGATGCAGAAACCCATTGTAACCTGAACCTTTTTGGATTTATGCCGATCATAGGAAGAATACCTTTAAGATATTCAGCCCGTCTCTTTGCCTGCTCGTTTCCTGATACATAATGGCAATCTCCCGGATGGCATCCCGATATTATTACACCATCCGCCCCCTCATTGAACGCTTTTATTACAAAATAGGGATCCACCCGTCCAGAACACATCACTCTTATAATACGCACATTTGGTGGATACTGTATCCTGGACACTCCTGCGAGATCTGCACCGCCGTATGTACACCAATTGCATATAAAGGCGATTATCTTCGGTTCGAAATCTTCATCTCTCTCTTCAGCCCACATGTTTCATACCTCCTCTTTAAGTAATGCATCTATCATAACAGATATCTCTTTATCATCGAAATGCCTTGCTTCAATCGCTCCTGTTGGACATTCAGCAGCACAAGCACCGCAGCCTTTGCAAAGAGCATCGTTAATCCTTGATTTAAACACACCAAACCCTCGCGGCACTAATTTAATCGCATTGTATGGACATATATCGACGCATCTACCGCAACCGATACAGATATTCTCGTTCACTCTAGAAGTGGTGGCCTCTGTATCCATCTCTTTCTTGCTTAAGATACGGGCAACCCTCGAAGCAACACCTATCGCCTGTGCCATATTGTCTATGTAATCTTTCGGGCCTTGGGCAGTACCGCATAGGAAAAATCCATCGGATGTGAAGTCTAACGGACGAAGTTTCAAGTGTGCTTCCAAGAAGAAACCATCTTGACCCAAAGGTACTCTAAACAATTTGGACAGGTCTTCAAACCCGTCTCTGGGAACAACAGCCGCAGACAACACAACTTTATCCGCTTTTATCTCTGTATCTTTCTGTAAGAGTGTATCAAACACATGCACGACATTATTTTTATCAACTTCAGGCCTTTTAATATTTATATCGTATCGTATAAACCGCACACCCTTTAACGCCGCCTCTCTATACTTCTCTTCGGCATTCTTTGCAAACGTCCGTATATCCCGGTATAAGATATAAACATTCGTCGTTGGATACTTCTCTTTTATCTCCAATGCGTTTTTAATTGCCTCGCTACAACAGATCCGGGAACAATACTCTCTCTCACCTTTTTCTCTGCTACCAACACACTGGATCATGACTATGGTCTCGTCATTCTTAATATTGCCTTTGTTTATCACTTCTTGGAGTTCTAATTGGGTATATACATCATTCTGACCATAACCATAGATATTAGGCTTCCATTCGTCGCATCCTGCTGCTATAACGATCGCACCAACAGTTGTCTCCGTGCCATCCGTCAGTTTGACATCAAAGTTACCTACGAACCCGCTTAAATCTTCAACCATCGTCCCGAGATGGACAGATATCTTTTTTTCGGACTCGATCTTGCTGATCTTCTCGGCTAACACCGCTTTAGGATCGATGTCTATGAACATATGATGCATCCTTCTAAGAAGACCGCCCAGCTCGTTATCCCGCTCTAGGTAGATCACCTCAAACCCCAACCGTGCTATATTGTATGCAGCCTCCATTCCTGTAACCCCGCCACCAATCACCAATGCACGTTGTGTAACGCCAATCTTTCCCGATTTTTGGGGTTTCAAAAGTCTTGCCCGCGCAACAGCAGCCCTTATTATCTCTTTTGCTTTTACTGTTGCCTCTTTAGGCTCGTTACGATGAACCCATGAACAATGCTCCCTTATGTTTGCAAACTCGTAGTAGTACTGGTTGATCCCCGCTTCGCGCAGGGTGTCCCTGAAGAGAGGCTCGTGTGTTCTCGGGGTGCAGGCGGCGACGATGACCCTGTTAAGGCCCCTTTCCTTGATATCCTTCGCGAGCATCGCCGCCGCCTCGGTGGAACAGATGAAAAGACTTTCCTCGGCGTGGACGACATTAGGCAGGGTCAGGGAATACGCCACAGTTTCGGGGACATTCACTATCCTTCCGATATTGGCCCCGCAGTGGCACACGTAGACACCTATCTTCGGCTCCTCCCCGGAGACGTCCCTCTCCTCGGGATAGATCCTCTCCTTCGAGAGATTACCCCGCCTGTAGGAGAGGATCTCACCGCACATGGACCCGGCGCCACTGGCGCTCAAGACCGATTCGGGTATGTCCATGGGCCCCTGGAATGCGCCGCTGACAAATATCCCCGGACGGGTTGTCTCAAGGGGATTGGCAGGGCTTATCCTGCAGAACCCGTGGGCATTGAGCTCGATGCCGAAGGCGTCAGCGATGCCTTTCAGGTTGGCAGGCGGCGCGAGGCCGACCGAGAGCACCACCATGTCGAATTCCTCTTCCTTCGCCCCGTCGTCGGGAGTGGAATACCGTACGGTCACGTTCTTCGTTACCGGGTCTTCCCGCTCTATGGACACGTAGCTCCTGATGAACCGGATGCCCGGAAGATTCTCAGTTCTCTGATAGAACCGTTCGAAGTCCTTGCCATAGGAACGGATATCATTATGGAATATCGTACATTCTGCATCAGCATCATGATCCTTTGTAAGGATAACCTGTTTCTGTGTATAGGCACAGCATACGGCCGAACAATAACTGTTGCCGCCTTCTATTACCTGTCTGGAGCCGACACACTGTATCCATGCTATTTTATGGGGATGCTTTCTGTCTGAAGTACGGAGGATCTCTCCTTCATAGGGGCCTGTTGCACAGAGAAGGCGTTCATAGTCGAGGCTGGTTACAACGTTCCGGAACCTGCCGTAGCCGTAGTCATTTCTCAGTTTCGGGTCAAAGGGTTCAAAACCCGGAGAAAGGATTATTGCGCCTACATTTATCTCCACTCTTTCAGGCTTCTGGCCAAAGTCTATGGCGTTGTTCTTACATACTCCCGCACAGATCTGGCATCTCTCATCCCTTAGATAAGAACATTTATCACGATCTATGTAGGTAACAAGGGGGACAGCCTGAGAAAAGTATATATGTACAGCCTTGTTCATGGACAGGTTCTGGTTATATTCATCTTCTATCTTCACCGGGCAGTATTCAACGCAGACACCGCAGCCCGTACACTTTTCTTCATGGATATATCTGGGTTTCTTGACCAGAGTTACCTGGAAGTCTCCTGCCCCGCCTTCGACTCTTTCAACATCGGTATATGTAAGGATCTCTATGTTGGGATGTCTGTGGCATTCTATAAACTTCGGAGATTCTATACACATGGAGCAGTCATTGGTGGGGAAGGTTTTGTCAAGCTGGGCCATATGGCC
>DUJX01000013.1:7835-7981 GCA_013329575.1 Halobacteria archaeon
CCTCCGCCAACAACCATAACATCTCCGGCGTTGCTCTCTGTAAGACCTTTGCAAATCTCTTCGAATTGTTCTTTTTCCATAAGTTCTTTTTCCACTTCTTTATGCCCTCGTCAAGTTTCTTGGGATTCTCCCTATATTACTTCCTG
>DUJX01000002.1 GCA_013329575.1 Halobacteria archaeon
AGCGCCTAAAAATGCTTTGTTTTACCGAAAAGTATATATAACGATAGATATTACTTAGAATATAGCAAATACGTAATTTGGTAAGATACCTATAAACAAGGTATCCAATTTTTAAATAAGAGGTGAAATAATATGACAGATTTACCAATAGCTCCAGTAGATAGAATAATTAGAAAAGCTGGTGCAGAGAGAGTAAGTGACAATGCAAGAAAAGAACTTGCCGAGATTCTTGAGGATAAAGGAATGGCTATAGCACGAGAAGCAGTAAAGATGGCACAACATGCCGGAAGAAAGACCGTAAAGCCTGAAGATATAAAATTAGCAGTAACACGCGTTTAATGCGAATATAAATTAAATAATTTTATTTTTTTCTTTTTTATAAGAACGATAGCCTAAATAGGAGTTATATTCTATATACGGATGTTATATATTCTTATCTAATCCTTTATTTTAGTTATTTTATATATGGTATAGATATCCTATAGATATCCTTTTTAAATAAATCGTTATCTCATACTCGATGGTACAAAAAAGAATATCGATTCTTGATTATGGATGTGGCAACCTTAGAAGCATAAAAAAAGGGTTCGAAAGGGTAGGAGCGATCGTCGATATATCCACAGATAAAAAATTATTAAAGAGCGCAGATGGAATTATACTACCAGGTGTTGGTGCTTTTAAAACGGCCATAGCTAAAATAAAGGAAGATATACCGTTTATATATGAATTGATAGATGATAAAAAGCCTATATTGGGTATATGTCTCGGAATGCAAATATTGACTGAAAAAAGTACCGAGAGTGGATTAACCGATGGTCTGGGAATAATACCTGGGAACGTAATAAAATTTAATAAAAATATATCATCTGGTCTTAAAGTACCACATATGGGATGGAATCTTGTTGATGTTAAAAATAAGGACGAGCCGCTTTTTTTAGGAATAAACAGATCTTATTTTTATTTTGCACACTCGTATTATGTAAGAACGAGTAGAGAGTACGTTATATGCGAGACAGAATATGGTGTAAAGTTCCCATCAGCGATAGCAGATTTAAAGAGAAAAATATACGGAGTTCAGTTTCATCCTGAAAAGAGTGGAGATGACGGATTAAAGATATTATATAATTTTTTAGCATTGTGCTAGGGAGTTGTACAGATGGATTTAGAGGGATATACAAAGAACATGTTATATAAAAAGGTGGCCAAAGAAGAGATAATAGAAAAGTTAGTCGAATTAATCCGAGAGTTCAAAGGCTACGACCAAAATTTGGCGGAAAGATGGGCTGATGCAATAATACAAGAATCTAAAACGACTTTAGATGTAAAAAACTATTTTGCCAGATATGAAAGGTCTGGTGTCAAGATCGGAGATATTGGAGTCGGTTCAAGAGGTTTGGGAGATTTTTACGTTCATTCAAAAATTGGAGAAATAATCGGAAAGACGTCTGCAATAATCGATTCAAAAGATATGGACGATTCGGGCGTGGTAAAGATAGATAAATCAAAAGATCCGTCTTGCTATATTGTGGTAAGCGTAGATGGAATTCATTCTAGGTTGAGCGATTTCCCGTTTTTATCCGGTTTTCACGTGACAAAAGCCACTTTACGTGATATATACGTAATGGGCGCAAGACCGGTTGCTCTTTTATCCGACATTCATGTAGCAGACGACGGCGACGTATCAAAGATATTTGAACACATCGCAGGGATATCCTCTGTATCAAAAGTTATGGATGTGCCATTGATAACAGGCTCTACATTAAGGATCGGTGGTGATATGGTCATAGGAGATAGAATGACCGGATGCGTAGGTGCCGTAGGCGTTGCAAATTACTTAACTGCCCGATCGTATTCAAGTCCCGGAGACGTCATCTTAATGTCAGAAGGTTCAGGAGGAGGTACCATATCAACTACCGCATTGTATTATGGAGAAGAGGATGTCGTATCGGAGACACTTAACGTGAGATTTTTAACGGCTGCCGATTCGTTAATAAAGAGTGATCTAATAAAAAAAATTCATACGATGACCGATGTTACCAATGGAGGGTTGAGAGGCGATTTAAACGAGATTTCAAAAACTGCCAAGATTAAATTGATCTTTTATGAGGATAAAGTAAGAAGTTTGGTGAATAAAAAAGTCCTTGATATGTTAAATCGGCATGAGATAGATTACTTAGGTGTATCATTGGATTCTCTCCTTGTAATATGCCCACCAGAGATGGTAAATGATATAAAAGATGTTTTAAAATCGAAAAATGTACGGATAGAAGAGATAGGACACGTCGAGGAGGGAACCGGTGTTGAGATGGTCGAGGATGGTATCAATAAAAAATTCGAGCCTAAATTTAGGGAATCGGCATATACTCCAATAAAAAAGGTTGTCGGTGAGGTTAAACCTGCTAATTTTGAAGATATGACGGAAAAGATAGATAAATCCGTGCAAAAAGCGATTGGAAAAAGGGACCGGATGATTGATATGCTAAATGCCCAATTAGGTAATACGAAAGAATAAGAAAAATTATAAAAAGAATAAAGATTTTATCTGCCAAAGAACATCTTAAAGATATCGTCGATTCTCTTAAACGACTCTTCTTCCATCTCTCTACCGTAGTCCTCTATCTCTACATCTCTTTCTATTCCAGCTAGTTTTTTGCATATATCTATCGCCTCTTTTCTTCCTCCAATATAATCGACCAGCCCTATCTCTTTTGCTTTAATGCCTAAAAAATATTTTCCCTCTTTTATCTCCTTTAATCCGGTCTCATCGATCTTTCTATTCTTGATAATCTCTTTTAAGAACATGTCGTTGATAAGATTTAATTCTTCATCGATGATCTCTTTTTCCTCCATCCCAAACGGTTTAAAAGGCATACCAAGATCTTTAAACCTTCCAGTCACTGATGTATCAACCTGTATCCCAAATTTTTTCATAAAATCGGATAGATCTAACCTGATACCTGCAACACCCACTCCACCAACTCGGCTCAGCTCATCACATACAATCTTGTCACAGTTGGATGCAATCCAGTACGCACCGGATAGACAATTTTCTTCAATTCTTGCAACTTTTGGCTTTTTTATCTCTTTGATCTCCCTCGCTAACTCTTTTGAATAGTACGGAGATCCGCCAGGAGAGTCTATCTCGAATATTATCCCTTTGACATCTTCATCATTGGCTGCTTTCTCTATATACTTTTTAAGTCGTGATATCGTATCAGAAAATCCTATAGGGAGTGATAGCATGGATTTTTCTCCGAATATGGCACCCTTTATCGGTATTATTGCTATTTTTTC